>CAJOEG010000193.1 GCA_905233405.1 uncultured Bacteroidales bacterium
TCTATGATTGCAACGAGCGAGACTTCTGGCAAGTCAAGGCCTTCGCGGAGCAGGTTTACTCCAATTAGCACGTCGAAAAGTCCGTTGCGGAGGTCGGAAAGGATGCGCACTCGTTCCAAGGTTTCCACGTCGGAGTGAATGTATTCGCAACGTATGCCGTACTTGTGGAAGTATTTGGTAAGTTCTTCCGCCATTCGCTTGGTAAGAGTGGTAACAAGAATTCTTTCGTCCCTTTCTGCACGTACCCTGATTTCTTCCATTAGGTCGTCAATCTGGTTTTCGGTTGGTCTGACTTCGATTACGGGGTCGAGAAGTCCTGTTGGACGGATGATTTGCTCCACAATTATGCCATCGCTCTTTTGAAGCTCGTAGTCGGCTGGAGTTGCGCTTACATATATCACGCGGTCAACTAGAGATTCAAATTCGGGAAGCGTTAGCGGTCGGTTGTCAATTGCAGCAGGAAGTCGGAATCCATAGTTCACCAAGTTTTCTTTTCGCGACCTGTCTCCGCCAATCATTGCACCGATTTGCGGGATAGTGACGTGGCTTTCATCAATTACCGTGATAAAGTTCTTCGGGAAGTAGTCGATAAGGCAGAAAGGTCGTCCACCTGGTTTTCTGCCGTCGAAATAGCGCGAGTAGTTTTCTATTCCGCTGCAGTAGCCTAGTTCCTTTATCATTTCAAGGTCGTAGGTTACTCTTTCTTCCAATCGCTTGGCTTCAAGATTCTTGCCTTCATTTCTGAAATATTCCGCCTGAATCACAAGGTCATCCTGTATTTGTTTTACGGCGGCTATGGTTTTGTCCTTTGTTGTGACGAAAATATTTGCCGGGTAGATGTTTGCGACTTCAAGTTCTTCGATTTTCTCGCCGGTATATGGTTCAAACGAGTATATGTCTTCTATTTCGTCGTCCCAGAAAATGATTCGCAGTCCGATGTCGTGGTGTGCGAGGAAAATATCTACGGTGTCGCCCTTTACCCTGAATGCTCCGCGCTTGAATTCGATGTCGCTGCGGAAATAAAGTCCGTCAACCAGTTTTCGGAGTAGGTTGTCGCGACCGATGTTGTCGCCGCGCGAAACCTTTATTGTGTTGGCGTGAAAGTCCTCCGGGTTACCGATACCATATATGCACGACACCGAGCAGACGACAATTACATCGTTTCGTCCCGACAGCAGTGCGCTTGTTGCACTCAGACGCAGTTTTTCAATCTCGTCGTTTATTGAGAGGTCCTTTTCTATATAGGTGTCGGTTGTCGGTAGGTAGGCTTCGGGCTGGTAGTAGTCGTAGTAGGATACGAAGTATTCGACTGCATTGCGCGGAAAGAACGACTTGAATTCCGAGTACAACTGTGCAGCAAGCGTCTTGTTATGGCTGAGAACAAGCACGGGGCAGTTGGCGTTCTTTATGACATTGGCAATGGTGAACGTCTTGCCGCTGCCGGTAACACCTAGCAATGTCTGGTGCTTCTGGCCACGGAGGAGTCCGTTGGTCAGTTCCATTATTGCCTGCGGCTGGTCGCCAGTTGGGCGGTATTCGGATATTAGGTCGAAATCCATGTTGGAAATTTTTTGCAAAGATAATGAAAATGTCTAACAGTCTCACAGTCTAACAGGCTCGCAGGCTCACAGTCTAACGGTCTTACAGCCTAACAGTCTGGATGTCTGTTTGACTGGTCTTCGATTAGACTGTTTGACTGGTCTTCGATTAGACTGTTTGACAGGTCTTCGATTAGGCTGTTTGACTAGTCTTCTGTTAGACTTTTGGACTGGTCTTCTGTTAGACTGTTAGACTTTTGCCACAAAAAACTTGTGTTTACAATCATTTTTTGTTCCTTTGCAAAAAATATTTTATGAAGCGATTTGCTATTATATTATTAATAGGTATAATTTTCGTTTTGCCTATTATGTCTTTCGCCCAGGAGAAGGAAAATGAAGAAGGTTGGTTCCGTTGTGGAACTGATTCTGTATATGACGAACTTGTCAAGCGTGACCCGCAAGTTGCTCTCAACAGGGCAAAACTCAACGATTTTGTGCGAGAATACATTAAGCAGAATCCTAGGAGTAATGACGAAGAAGTGTATGTGATACCTGTAGTTTTTCACGTATTGCACGAGTATGGTTATGAAAATATTTCGTATGAGGCCATTCAGGCTGCGATAGAGCAGATGAATAAGGATTACCGTAAAATGCGTGACGATACGGCATCTATAAAAGAAGAATTTAAGCCTATAGCTGCCGACACGAAGATTGAATTTAGGTTGGCGCGTAAGGACCCCGATGGAAACTGTACTATGGGGGTGACGCGTACATATTCCATGTTGACGAACAGCGGTGACGAGCAGGCCAAGGAGGTCGGAGGTATGTGGGATAATACCAAGTACTTGAATGTGTGGACAGTAAAGTCGATGAGCGAGAGCGGTGTGGCCGGCTATTCGTATTATCCAGGTACTGCACCTGACGGTGGAGATGGTATTATTCTGCTCTATGATTATATAGGCAGGGCATTGACACACGAGGCTGGCCATTACTTGAATCTTCCGCACCCTTGGGGAAGCACAAATGAACCGGGGCAGCCAGATAACTGCGACATTGACGACGGCATTGATGACACTCCTAATACTGTCGGTCATACTTCGTGCAATTTGAATTCAGTTACCTGTGGCAGCCTCGATAATGTCCAGAACTTTATGGACTACAGCTATTGCTACCGAATGTTTACAAATGGTCAGGCTGCCGTGATGAGGGCTACGCTAAATTCTGATGTGTCGAACAGAAACAACTTGTGTTCGCAGGCAAATAGGATTGCGACAGGTACCGACGACGATTACATTGACGAGGAATGTGCGCCCATAGCCGATTTCAGCCAGAGCAAGTCCATGATATGTTCCGGAGCGACAGTGTCTTACAACGACCATACTTATAATACTACATCGATTGACTATAGGATGTGGAGCTTCGAGGGTGGCGAACCTGCGACTTCTGTCGAGGAAAATCCGACAGTCCTTTATAATGAAGGCGGAAGGTTTTCTTCTGAATTATATGTAGAGAACAGTGTTGACGGCAGTGTGCTGACAAGGGATAATACTTTGCGTGTGTATGACAAGCTTGAAGGATATGAACTTCCTTACACTGAGCATTTTGAAACAACAACTTTCCCTCTTATTTCGGGCAATAGCGCAAACGATTTCTATGTAGAAAACTACAATCCGAATCCAACAGATGAAGAAGGCTGGTGGATACCTAAAAACGACAGTTGGATGCAGGCCAATGTTGGATATACTGGAAAGTCGGTGAAAATTAGGAACTCGAGGGTTGGAAGCAAGAAGAATAAGTTGTATATGCCAAACATTGTGATAGAAAATGATTCTTTGCCTCTCGAGATTTCTTTCAAGGTGGCTGCTGCTGGCAAAAGT
>CAJOEG010000194.1 GCA_905233405.1 uncultured Bacteroidales bacterium
TAGTACTGATGCAATAAATTTAAAAGTCGAACAACTCAAGTTCATAGTCATCTTTCATTGAAGCAGGAACACTATTAGGTTTAGCAAGAAGTTCCCTTAATGGCATCTTCTCCATAGCTGACACACTTATTAGAGTATAAACTTCAGTTATTGAGTATGTACAATTCAATTCTGCCTTGATTCTTGCGACAAGCAGATATGTGATGATTGCTGTCCACAGGTGTATTTTAACAGCGTTTTCGGAATATCCCCAGAGGCATTTAACCGTAAGATTCTGCTTGATCCTCTTGAAGAAAACCTCTATCTGCCACCTGTTACGATATATGTTTGCTATTTGCATTGCATTGACTTCCAGAAAATCCGTAAGATTTGTAATGAACTCAATCTCCTCGTCTGTATCTTTGTCGTGAAATACCACCAGTCTCAACAGTTTTGGATACAACCTTCTAGTCTTATACCCCGTCAATCTTATAATATGGTCGCCACGTAATCCAGTTGACATGTCAATATTGTGGTTTGTTTCAACTATTTCGTACTTCATTGTACTTTTTGCCCTTGTAACGAAGAACGAGCCGCACTCATCAATTCTTCTCAGCGCATCGAAGTCGACATAAGCCTTGTCCATAACGTATATGGCATTGCAAACGAACTCTATTACATCCAGCACATTGCTGTCATGCCACTTGCCGTCAGTGACATATATGAAGACAGGCAGGCAACCCCGAAGGTCAATTTGTGTATGCATCTTTACCGACCCCCTTGTATATTTTCCAAGCGCCCAGTCGGCAAGTTTTATACTCACGGATATTGATGTCGAATCAAGTGCAAGAAGTTCATATTCCGGAAGATATATTCCTTCTATTTGTGTCTTCTGATATTTGGGCCGCACGATGTTAATCATAGCATAGCCAAGTTCCTCGAAGATTCTGTAGTCGCGTTTATCGTTGGCCCTGCTCAAAAAAGACTCATTGACACTCTGCATAAAGCCAAGATGGAATAGCCTGTTAGGATGAGCATTTAAACATAGGCAGATGTCACGGAGAGAGGTGCAGGCGGTCAACTGTCCATAGACCATGTGCAGCAAGTGGTTGTAGCAATTCAGCCTTTGGGCATGAAAGTCTCCGTTGTAGTGTCTTACTATTGTTTCAAATACTCTGTATGGCAGAAAATCTACGACTTGTGCAAAGATATACTTTCCTGAGTTCATAACATTTGGATATAAAACACAAAGTTATGCACTCAATTCAAATCAAAACATCAAAAAAGTTACATAATACACTTATTATTAATCAGTTGTAGCGTGTTTTGCAAAATTTATTGCATCAGTAGTAATTAACCACCTATATTAAACATCATCTAAATGAAAGAACCATGGGAAATTGTTAGGCAAACACAAAGTTTTGAAGGTTGTACATTTTTTATTTAAAAATTATCTAAATTTGCGCTCAAAAATAACTCTAAAATTAATTTATCTATATGGCAATTTTATCAAAGGACAAAGCATACGAGTGGAAATTCTCGAAGATTGGCGGAGTTACACGCGTTAATATTGAGACAGGC
This sequence comes from uncultured Bacteroidales bacterium, assembly GCA_905233405.1. Classification (GTDB taxonomy): domain Bacteria; phylum Bacteroidota; class Bacteroidia; order Bacteroidales; family ML635J-15; genus Bact-19. The sequence continues at coordinate 1,561 of CAJOEG010000194.1, forward strand.
GACGACATAGCCCATCTCGGTGAACTCGACCAGAAAATGTGGACGGTTCTGAGCTGCCCGACCAAAGGTCTTGAAATAGACGAAAAGACTTTGAACATCCTCGATACCGACCAGGACGGAAAAATCAAGGTAAACGAAGTGATAACTGCTTCGCAATGGCTGACAAATGTTTTGAAAGACCCGAATCTGCTTATAAAGCAGGACAGCGTTCTCAACCTTTCGGACATAAATCTTGAAAACGAAGACGGCAAGAAACTTTACGACTCGGCAAAGCAGATTCTAAAGAACTTAGGCCTTGAAAAGGATAGCATTTCCATAGCAGACACATCAGACCGCCTTGCAATTTTCGCAAAGACAAGATTCAACGGCGACGGCATCATTACCGAAAATTCAACCGACGACGAAGGTCTGAAGGCAACTATAAAGTCGTGCCTCGACACAATCGGCAGTGTTACCGACCGCAGTGGCGCCCCTGGCATCAATGCCGACCAGATAGAAGAATTCTACACCAACTGCGCCGACTACTCAGCTTGGAGCAAGGACGGTGACGACCGCAAGGAATCGGTTTTCCCATACGGCGAAAATACCGAAGCAGCACTCAACGCCTACAATGCTCTCAAGGAAAAGATTGACGACTACTTCCTGCGTTGCAAACTCATCGCTTTCAACAACGATTCGACAGCAGCTCTTGACGTTTCTGTTGCACGTTTCGAAGCCATTAGCGACAAGAACCTAACAACTTGCATCGAAGAAATTTCGACCTATCCATTGGCACGCGTAGGCAACAAGAAGGACCTTATGCTCAACGAAGGTATAAACCCTGCATGGGAAGCTGCTTTTGCTACTCTCAAGAGCCTTATTTTCGATGTTGACTTTGCCGGTAAGGATTCTATTACCGAAAGCGAATGGAACTCGATTGGTGGAAAGTTCGCCGCTTACAAGGAATGGAAAGATGGAAAGAAAGGTGCCGTAGTAGAATCTCTCGGACTTGAGGCTATAAGCGGAATTCTTGCAGCAAACCGCAAAGAAGAACTTTTGTCGTTGGTAGAACAGGACAAGGCGTTGGAAAGCGAAGCCAACGAAATTGAAAGTGTTGACAAGTTGATGCACTTGTATCGCGATTTCTTCCTGTTGCTCAAGAACTTCGTCACATTCTCCGACTTCTACTCACGTGATGACAAGACAAAGGCAATATTCCAGGCCGGTACATTGTATATCGACCAGCGTAGTTGCGACCTCTGTATCAAGGTAAGCGATATGCCTAAACATAATTTGACGGCAAGTTTCAGCGTAATGTACATTGCATACTGCGACTGCCACTCGAAGACTAAGAACGAGAATATGACCATCGCTGCCGTCATAACAAACGGTGAAGTCAACAACCTGATGGTCGGCAAGAATGCCATCTTCTACGACCGCGAAGGCAACGACTGGGACGCAACTATTACAAAGATTATCGAAAACCCGATAAGCATACGCGAAGCATTCTGGTCGCCTTACCGCAAGTTTGCACGATTCATCGAAAACCAGATTAACAAATTCGCTGCAAGTCAGGACGAAAAGGTGACAAGCGAAGCAACAGGCTCGATGGAAGCAGCTGGCGACCAGATGGTAGCCAACGCAAGCAAGGCTGCGCAAAACGTTCCGGGTTCCGAAGCTAAGAAAAATCAAGCATTCGACATTGCCAAGTTCTGTGGTATCTTTGCTGCAATAGGTTTGGCTTTGGGATATATTGGAGGCTTCCTGGTTTCATTGGCAACGGGCTTCCTAAAACTTTCGTGGTGGCAGATGCCTCTTGCAATTATCGGTGTCATG
>CAJOEG010000195.1:0-5960 GCA_905233405.1 uncultured Bacteroidales bacterium
TAAGGTATCGCCCTTCATAAGACCTTTGTCGTATGTCATCTGTATAACTCTTTTTGAGTCAACAATCATAGAATCTGGTGACGGAACGACCATCTTCTCGAAGAAATAGTTGAGTTTTGGTTCGTAGATAGGTGTGCGGACAAGTCCTTCTTCCTCAAAGTCAATGTAGTCGAAGTAGTGTTTCTTGTAGTACTTGTACTGGAAGGTGGAGTCGGTGATAACGCCGTTTTCGTCGCGCGGGAAGTCTGGAATTTCAACTTCGTGCATTGAGCGCATTATTGAGCCGAACAGAGTACCCTTGTTTTCGTTCTCGACCTTGGTCATATATTCGATGCGGCGTTCGTTGAGGTTACGCATCTTTGCATATTCCGCTTCCTTGGCATCCTTGTCGTCACCAGCCTTCTTTATGGCCTTTTCTATTTCCATACGTTCGGTCTGAAGTTCCATCATGTGGCGCTGGTAGTTGTTGAAGGCGACATTTTCGGGACTGCCTTTGATTTTCATGTTCTTCACATAGTTGGCAGTGTCTGTTTCGATGGAGAAGTTTCGCTGACCTTCAGGACCCATCAGAAATTCAAAGAAATTCATGTTGCGCGACGGCATAACTACAATATAAATGCCCTTGTGGATTTCCTTGTTGCCTTTCATCACTCCGTGTCCGTTTGCGTCTAAAGGGATAGTATCAATAACGTACTTCTTTTCGCCAAGGTGATGCCCTACATATATTACGGTGTCGCTAACACCTTTTATTGTGAACTCGATGTTATACTTGTAGCTTTCCTTTGCAGTCTTGCCTTTCTTCTGTGCAAAAGTTGCGAAACTGCATATTGTCATAACCAAGATTATAATGCCTAACTTTTTCATCGCCATTTATGTTTAGTTACAAACTGCAAAATTATTATTTTTATCGGTACGCAATCTTATAAAGATTTTAAAAAACTTAAAAAAATGTGAAGAATGGTTGGAGTTGTCTGTTTTTCAATCTTTGGCAAGTATTATTATTAATGGCAGAAAATGCTGTAAAACATATTGCGCATTTCAAAAAATAATACCTACCTTTGCCACGAAATCTGCGGAAGGGATTTATCGTTTCCAAAGAGGTCGAGAATATTAACTGATTCAAAAGTCAACGTACTGATGGAGAAGAAAATTGGCACAATAAACATACTTATTACAGACACTAATGTCGTTGATGATGTCAACGCGCTGCTTAGTTCGTACGGTAGCATAATCCTTTCGCGAAACGGAATGCCACTGCGCGACGAGAACATTTCCATTATCACGCTTGTGGTAAAAAGCGATGGCGACACAATAAATTCACTGACAGGAAAACTCGGTCGTCTCAAAGGATTAAAAGCGAAATCAACTTTAATAACAACAGCATAAAAAGATTTAGAATATGGACGAAAAGTTTAAAAATTTCATTGATAGAGAAAAACTCTATAATTTGGTTAACGGTAGTATTCCTACCGAACAGGAATTAGATGCAGTGCTTGCAAAGGCTCGCAAACTTAAAGGCTTGTCGCTCGAGGATGTTGCTTTGCTTCTTCGTGTTACCGACCACGAACAGATTCACAAGATAATGGAGACTGCAAAGTTCGCCAAGGAAAGCATCTACGGCAAGCGTCTTGTGCTTTTTGCACCTATTTATACTGGTAATGTATGCGTAAACAATTGCGTTTACTGTGCATTCCGTCGCGACAACAAGGCTATCAAGCGTAAAGTCCTCACAATGGACGAAATTGAGCAGGAAACCAAGGTTCTTCTTCACGAAGGTCACAAGCGCGTACTGCTGATTTGCGGAGAGTCGCCACGCAACGACATCGACTACTACTGCGAGGCTATCCGTCGTACTTACGCAGCCCGCGACAACGGCAACTACATCCGCCGTATCAATGTCGAGTTGGCTCCGTTGACAATCGAAGAATTCAAGCGCTTGAAAGCCGAGAAGATAGGTACATACGTTTGCTTCCAGGAAACTTACGACCCGGTTGCATACAAGGAATTCCACCCGGCAGGCACACCGAAGGCCGACTACCTCAACCGTTTGACCGTTATGGACCGCGCTATGGAAGGCGGAATCAACGATGTTGGTCTTGGCGTTTTGTTCGGACTTGTTGACTACCGTTTTGAAATTCTGGCAATTATGGAACATGCCGCTCACTTGGAGAAGGTTTTCGGATGCGGACCTCACACAGTAAGTTTCCCGCGTATCGAACCGGCCGACGGCGTAGAGTTCACCAACCACATTCCAAATCCAGTTTCCGATTTCGATTTCAAGAAGATTATCGCAATCATCCGTATAGCAATGCCTTACACTGGTATTATCCTCAGCACCCGCGAAAACGACGAGATGCGTAAGGAACTTATTGAGTACGGTGTAAGCCAGATTTCTGCAGGTTCGCGTACCAATCCTGGTGCTTACAGTGATGAGGAAGAAGGTACTGGCAGCCAGTTCTCGCTTGGCGACCACAGAACTATGGACGATGTGATTTCCAATATGATTGACGGCGGATATATTCCATCATTCTGCACAGGTTGTTACCGCAAGGGTAGAGTAGGAGCCGACTTTATGGACTTGGCAAAGCCGGGACTTATCAAGCAGTTCTGCATGCCTAATGGAATTTTCACCTTCAACGAGTACCTCAACGATTTCGCTTCACCCGAAACAAAGGCAAAAGGCAAAGCTTTGATAAAGAAGCTTGTCGCCGAGGTCGAAAAGTTGAAGAATACAATCAACGAGAATCTTGAGAAGATTGATGGTGGCGAAAGAGATATTTATCTGTAAAAAGTGATTTTGAAATATTTGTGAAAAAGCGGTGTAATGCCGCTTTTTTTTGTGGGTATAAAATAATAGAACATAATTCGCTTATTTTCTTTATGGTCTGCTAGGTCTTGAACTTTCTGATTGTGAGTTAGGTTTTGCTTTGTTTATGTTGTTGAATATCAATGAAATCAATGCTGGTGTATGTCAGACAAATACCCAATGGTTTGCGTGATTATTAATAGTTGTATTCTTATTTATCGTGTTAAAAAGTTAATTAGATAAAAGTCAATTATTTATTTTTTGTAGAATGTAATCGTATTATTTTATTTTTTTTTAATTTTGTGCGCTAATTGGACGAATCCAAACTCTTAATAGAGAGTTGGTTTGTTGTTAATTCTTTTATGATTGGATAAAGAAAGGTTATTTTTTAAGATGAGAAAGTTAATATTGTTGATTCTTGGCGTAGTTTTTTGCCTAGGACTTTATTCTCAGAATTCCAATAGGATTTTTATGAGTAATTTTTACGATGGTGTTGCTTATATGTACGAAGACAACTATTCTGCAGCACTTGATCATTGGAAGAAAGCTGAGGATGCCGATTCTGATAATCCCAATGTGTGGTATAATCTTGGAGTGTGCTACAAAAACAGTACAAAAGATAGGGAACTTGCAGTGTCGTATTTGAGTAAGGCTGTGGAATACGCTAATCCGAACTATGTTTGGAATGATCATACCGACAGATCTGTTCCGATATATTGTTATGAGGAACTCGGTGTGGCATTACGTATGGTTGGAAAGTATGATGAAAGTTTGGAAATGCTTAACGAGGCAAAAAGAGTTGCATCTGAAAACGGACGAGATGAACTTGTGGCAAGTGCAACAGAGGAAATTGTAATTACAGAAAACGCCATAAAGATGATGGCGCAGAAATCATGCAACAGAATTGATGTAACAAATATTGGTGATGCTATAAATACCGAATATTCAGACCATTCGCCAGTAATTACATGCGATGGTAATACATTGTACTTTACATCAAAGCGTCCCAACTCGCTTAATTCTAGAGATGACGAAAAGATATATGTATCAAGAAAGAATAATGGAGAATGGTCTTCTCCTGAATTGCTTCCTTCGCCAATCAACACGAAGGGAAACAATGAGTCTGTTGTTTCCGTATCGTCCGATGGCAAGCAGTTGTATTTTTTCCGTTCCGGTTCATCATTGCAAGGTAACCTTTATGTTTGCGAAATGGATGATAATGGTTCATGGGGTAAACCAAAGCATTTGAGCTCGGATATAAACACAAAGTACAGGGAATCTCATGTTTCGATTGCTCCCGATGGCAATAGTATGTATTTCACCAGCGATAGACCTGGTGGTTTCGGTGGTCTTGACATATATGTCATAAAGAAACTTCCAAATGGCAAGTGGTCTGACCCTCAATTGCTTCCAGCCGAAGTAAATACTCCAAAAGATGAGGAATACCCATCTGTTCATCCTAATGGCTCAATATTGTATTTCAATTCAAAGGGACACGAATCTATAGGAGGATACGATGTGTTCTATTCGAGAATAAGCGACGACGGTACGTACTCGAAGGCAGAAAGTATGTGTAGTCCTATTAACACTCCCGACAACGATATATGCTATACGCTTAGTTGTGATGGAAAGACCGCTTATATTGCTGCAATACGTGATGATTCACATGGCGAGTACGACATATATGTTATCGACGATAAGTCAGCAGGTTCCGACTTAATAGTTTACAAGGGCAGTGTGAAATATGCCGATTTGGCTATTCCTAAGGGGGTGACAGTCTGGGTAAAGGACAAGACTACAGGAGAGGACCTGGGTTCGTATGTTGTTGATGAAAATACTGGAGAATACTTGTGCTATTTTCAAGAAAATGATAACTACAGCATTATATATTCAAAAGACGGAGAGGCTCTAAAAGAAATGGAAAAGTCTCCGACGAAAGAGGAAACTGAGACATTCAAGCGTATGGGGGCTCCGATTTCTCTTGAGGATGTAATATTGCCACTATTGAACAAGGAAGTATCTGTTGCAGTATATGACGGCAATAGCCTAACTCCCGATGTGATGTCTGTTCTTAATGATGTACTAAAGACAGCGGACGAAATGAAGGCTGAATCGAGACAGATGGTTGTTAATCTTGAGTTTGATGAGAATGAATTGCAGCAGGACTCTCCAAAGATGAAGATGGTTAAGGATTATCTTGAAAAGTCCGTTAGTTCATCAGACATTTCTTACAACCAGAAGCCGACGGATAAGAATCTATATAATATAAAGGTATCAGTAGCAACTGGTCTTTATGCAGGCTCGGAAAAGAATGAGATTGACCCTTATAACAGAAGTTATTCTGATACACTGGAAATAAGAAATATTTACTTCGATTTTGACAAGTATGACATTAAGCCAGAATACATCAAGAATTTGGATGAACTTGTAAAATATATGAAGGATAATCCAGGGGCAAAGATTGAAATAGGTGGTTATACCGATTTTGTTGGAACAGACGAGTATAATTTCCTTTTGTCTGGACGTCGTGCTATGGCAGTAAAGAATTATCTCGTAGAAAGAGGTGTTAAACAGGATAAGGTAATTGAAGAGAAATATGGCGAAAGCAATCCTATTGCTGATAATCTTGGAGAATATAGAAGGTATAATCGTCGAGTTGAATTCAAAGTTCTTGAGCAGGGAACAGAAAAATATTTGAAAACTATAAAAGAAAACTTTGATTTGAAATCAGAGCCAGGTTCAAATTCGTCAAAGACTTATTGCGTACAGTTGTATGCTTTAAGGAACGCAAGGCCAGTCGAGTCATTTGGTGTTGAAAACTTGAGAGTTAAACAAGTTGACGGGTATTTCAAGTATTATGTTGGAGAATTCTCTTCACGTCGAGAAGCAAAGAAATATTACGAAACAATAAAAGATAAGTACCCTGATGCTTTTATTGTAAAATCATTTTAATTCTTTATAAGAATTACCTTTTAATCCGTTACATCGTTGTATGTGACGGATTTTTTATTTGGACATACTGAAAAGTCACCCTTCAAACGCCGCAGGCATTCAAACGGTGTAGTCATTCAAACAAAAAATTGGGCAAAAAGGTTAAAAGAGGAGAAGGCTAAAAGTCCCAAATGGCTTTGAGCCTGTTAGCCTTTGAGCCTTC
>CAJOEG010000195.1:5966-8426 GCA_905233405.1 uncultured Bacteroidales bacterium
CGGACTTTGCCCATGAAACCTTGAAACGGAGTAGCCCTCAACGATGTTAAACGTGCGTAGCACATCAAACTTTCAAACGGCGCAGCCATCAAACGGGCGCAACCCTTCAAATCTTCAAATTATCAAATCCTCAAATCTTTGAACCCATTAACTTTAAACGTTGAACGTGAAACCAGAAACTTTGAAACGTGCGTAGCACTTGAAACCTTTAAACGCCGAAGGTATTGAAACGGGCTTAAGCCCATGAAACGCCGCAGGCATTCAAACGGCGCAGCCACTAAACGGGGCTTTGCCCCCTACAGCGTTATCGTCCACGTCAGCTTGAATGCCCAGTTGTTTATTTCCTTGTAGGTGAAGCGGTAGGGACCGTAGCGGTAGTAAACGCCCAGACCGAAGCCTTCAATCGAGAGGCAGAGCAGGTTGTTGAGTTGTATGCCCGATTCGAAGAAGCCCTTGTTCATCTTGCGGGCATAGTCGCTGCCGTCAACATCTTGCGTAAGCTTGCAGTCGCCCCAGCCGAGGCTTGTGGTGATGGCGATGCTCGGACGCGAAAATTTCTTCTTGTAGAGGATGTTTCCGAAGTCGTGCATGAAATGGAAGGTACAGAACCTGTCGGAGATGAACTCGTTGGGGCGCATGGTGTTGAAGGTGTTGTCGATGTTTAGCCACGAGTTGGTTCCTGAGGCGTAGTATAGTTCGCTGTAGCGCGGGTTTCCTCCGATGTATCCGCCAGTGAGGATTAGGTAGGTGTCGCCGACCTTCCTTATGACGAAGTGCTTGTATATCTGTGCTTCAAGCTTGTAGTAGTCGTTGGCATTGGGCGTTACAGGTACCGACTTTATGAAGTTTAAATACATTATCGGGTACTTTGTTCCGAGGCTGACCTTTGTTCCGCGCGGTGTCTGGAAGAATTTTTCCTTGTAGGCGTAGCGCAGGTAAATACCGGCTTCGGCGGCTGTGTAGTGCTTGTCGATTGTGCCTGTGAAATTGTATCTGTCGGTGTTGATGATGTCCTTGGTGTAGTGGCGGAACTGCAGTCGTGCCGTAAGGTAGCGCAGAGCCCTGAATTCAACATACGCCTTGTGTTCCGAAATGGAGTCCATCTCGCTGAGGAACCATTCGTAAACCGACTGCGACGACAGTTTTGTCGTCCGCTTGTTGAACGACATTCCGTCGCTGAAGTCGAGGTCGCGCTTGTAGGTGACGCCTAGTTTCAGCTCGTGCTTCGGCCATAGGTTAAACTGCACCTTTGCACCGTATTTCCAAGCCTTGTCGCCGAATCCGTATGCACCGTAGCCGCCCAAAGTCACCCATTTCGTAAGCTTTTCGTTTGTTTCGATGCCAAGACCGAGGCGCACTTTTTCGTATTCGTTGAACCAGATTATTGAGCCGAGGTCGAAATTGATGAATTTCCACGGAATGTAGCCTGCAGCTAGGATTTCGAGAACTTCAATTTTCTTGTCGAGGTTTATTTCCTTGCCAAGGCTGTCGATGACGCGGTAGGTTTCAAGGTCTTTGCTTGTGAGCGAATCCTTGCGGTACTGGTTCCAGAAGTCGTCGTCCTGCTTGTTTGCCTTGTCGTTTACCTGCACGCCCTGATTGCTGAACTCACGCCTTTTGATGTCGGGGTTGAGGCTGATGTCGGAAATGTAGCTTTTGCCTATGCCGACAATCGGAACATATTTCTGTCTTTCGCCTTCGGCTGGCTTTGTGCCGTCGGGAACTTGCAGTATGTTGAAAATTAGGTTGGTATTCAATTGCACTGGGAACCATTGTATGCTGTCAACAAGTTCGTATTTCTGCTGTATGGAAACATTGAACACTTCCGACGGTTCGTTTGGCTCGGCGGTGATGCTTTCGATGGCGTAGCCGTTGGTGTTGATGTTCATTACGCCTTTCAGCCCTTCGAACACCTTGTTTTTCAAAGGAATGAACGAAATTACAAACATGGTGTCCATTGCTGTGTTGTACATCGTGTCCTCGATTTGGAAGAAGTATTTCGAGGTGCTTCCCTTGCTAATCGGGCTTAGGAAGCGCTTGTCGAGCAACGAGATGTAGTCGCTGTAGAACGACATCGACTGGAATTGCGTAGCAAGTAGCGTAAATGCCGGGTTTTTCATTCCCGACATACGGTGGGCGAGGACATTCTCCTTGTTGTTGTCGGGATGTCTGAAAATGCGCTCCGTAACCGATTCGATGAGCAGAATGTGCTGTCGTGCAAGCAGTTGGCAGAACGAAGAGTCGTTGTCGTTCCCGTAGGCGGAAGTATCTTCTGGAGGCTTTACATCGGCGGTGAAGTACATCTTGTTGTACGACACATACGAGAACGAGCGCATTTTCTCGGGGTTGTTCCTGTTTGCGTTGGCGATTACGAGGTTTACGATTCGGTGGGCGGGGTTTTCGCCCGGAAGCACCGTTACTTCGGCAAGGCTTGTAACATCTTCATCGAGAGCAATTTCG
>CAJOEG010000196.1 GCA_905233405.1 uncultured Bacteroidales bacterium
GATGTGCAGGTGAAATTGCATAGGAAGCAAGGGAAAACTATACTGAAGACATGGAACTTCTGGGCAGTTGACAGTATTCCTAAAGAAAGCGGTTACTTTCCTCTAAAGAAAAATTATAATATATTGACTATCAACGCCAAATTTTCTTTATTATACTGGCATAAAAATCAATAATTTTTATGTAAGTTTGCTTTTTGGATTAGAGTTATTGCAATGATTAGAAATTTGCTGATTATAAGTTTTTTGTGCGGAATGCTTGCTTTTGTTTCTTGCAAGTCCGATTTTGAGGTTAACGATAAATGGGAGGAGTCTCCATCCGTTTTTTGTATTCTCGACAAGTCGCAGAGTATGCAGTATGTCAAGGTTAACAAGAGTTTTCTTGGAAATCTTCCTGCATCAGAGATGGCATCGGTGTCCGATTCGCTGTTCTACGATTGCGATGTGCAGGTGAAATTGCATAGGAAGCAAGGGAAAACTATACTGAAGACATGGAACTTCTGGGCAGTTGACAGTATTCCTAAAGAAAGCGGTTACTTTGCAAGCGACCGCAATACTATCTGGGTAGGCAGACCGGAACTAACAGACGGCTTTACATACGAGCTTGAGGTGAACATTGACAATGGCAGAATCATTGCAAAGGGCGAAACGCAAGTTGTAGATGGTTGCAGTATTGTCGTCCCTGATGCTCGTGCTCCTAAGATTGACCTTGCAAGATATAGCAACGATTATACAATAAAGTACAATCCTGGTCAAAATGCGAATCTGCAGGAAACCAATGTATATTTCAACTATCTGGAAATAAAGAATAATGGTGATACTGTCAAGAAAAGCATAAATATATATAGCAACCAAGCTTATAAGACGTCCGTGAATGCATATACGGCAGTAGAGCTTGCTTTTGGTGTGGCTTCGTTCTACAGTTCGTTGGCGGCGCAAATAAACAATAATGATGAAACCGTTGTCAAAAGGTTGGTTGATATGCCCGATTGCATTACGTTTGCTGTAGCCTCCTATATGCAGGTCACGAAGCCGACCAGCGGAATTGCGCAGGACAGACCAATTTTCACAAACGTTTATATTGACGAAAGTTCAAAGTTAAATGGTGGAAAGGCGTATGGACTTGTTGCTTCTCGTTGTACAGAGTTTAGGTCGAAGGCTTTTGGTTCCGAAACTCTTGATTCCATATCAAGGGGAATGTACACCAAGCACTTGAAATTTCCGCCGTGGACCGATAATTATTACATAACGCATAAGCCTTATAATAACTAAGTTAAATGGGATTACTAACAGGAAAAACCGCACTCGTAACAGGTGCATCACGCGGAATAGGCAGGGCGATTGCATTGGAATTCGCCAAGGCTGGCGCTAACATTGCATTCACATCCACCCACCGCAACGAAAATGTAGATTCGCTCGAAAATGAACTCTCGGCACTCGGCGTTGAATTTATCTACTTCGAAGCCGACGCCAAAGACTTCAACCGTGCAGCCGAAATAGCCGACGAGACCGTGAAAAAATTCACCCGCATCGACATACTTGTCAACAATGCAGGCATTACCGCCGACACCTTGCTTATGCGTATGAGCGAAGAACAGTGGGACAGCGTAATCGCCACCAACCTCAAGTCGGCATTCAACTACACCAAGGCCGTACAGCGCATAATGCTCAAGCAACGCGAAGGCTCAATTATCAACCTCAGCTCGGTGGTAGGATTGTCGGGAAATGCTGGACAAGCCAACTACGCCGCATCGAAGGCTGGAATCGTTGGCTTTACAAAGTCGGTTGCCAAGGAACTGGGTAGCAGAAACATACGCTGCAACGCCATAGCCCCCGGCTTCATCGAAACCGATATGACCGCCGCACTGAACGTCGAGCAGAAAAAAGCCATAATTGATGCCATTCCACTCAAACGCGCAGGCAAGCCCGAAGATGTTGCCAATGCGGCACTCTTCCTTGCCTCGGATATGTCGCAATACATTTCCGGTCAGGTAATTAATGTTTGTGGTGCAATGCTGACATAATTATTTTAAACATTGAAAATGCTTGAATGATTAACAATATATTATATTATGAAAAAGTTTTTTTTGACATTTTTAGTAGCCATCGTGGCAAATGCCTACGGGCAGTCGGATTTTCCAATATCCAATGCTATATGGAATGTAGATAAAATCGATGCCGATGGACCTTATGAACATACGCTATATGCAACTGTTGGTGATACATTGATAAATGATACTGCGTATTCGATATTGTCAATTATTAATGATACTGTTATTGGTGACGAAATGCCAGACACTCATCTTGTAGGATATATTAGGAATGAAGGGGAGAAAGTGCTGTTGAGATGTGATGGGGGCGAAATAACCCTCTATGATTTCTCTAAAACGGTAGGAGATACAATATGGCATAATGGATATTTCGTCTCCTTTTATCAAAACGAAACACATTATGGTTTAGACCAACAAGAACATTTTAAATACATAAGTATTATAAATAACAGATATGTTGAAGACGAATTGGAAAAATACGAGGTATCAATAGGTTATTATGATGATGAGTATGGTTTTTATGAACTTTACGGAGATGTTTGGATTCGAGGAGTAGGAAGCGAGAGAGGATTGATAAGGCATCTTTGGTATCCGCCAATGTCGGAAATGGATAGATATTATGACAATACTCTAACATGCCTTAAACATAATGGTATTGTAAAATATTTCAACGACCCGCAATGTTCAAGATGCTTCTGCTGGTATGACACATCGGAAATATCAAACGAAGATGCAGACGAAAGCATAAATGTTTATCCTAACCCTGCTTGCAATTCTGTAGCAATAGATATTGAAAAAGAATATACGGATTTGACGATTGAAATAATCGATGAAACGGGCAGAGTTGTTTACAGTAGAAACGACCTTGATAATCCAATTTCGCTTGACAATTTCGTCACAGGAATTTATTTTGTACGCTTGCAGGTTGATGGCGGTGTAACTACAAAAAAAATAGTTGTGGAATAAAAACTATGTTGCAATAATCTCATAATATGAAATTCTACTTTGAATATTCCCCGTGGCTGCTGATTCCGATGGTGATTGTCGCCGTCGCAATCGCGATTTTCCTGTACCACAAGGACAAGACCTTCGCCGAAATAGAGCCGTGGAAAAAACGCCTGATGACGGCACTCAGGGCAATATTCATCTTCCTCACACTCGCACTTTTGCTCAACCCTATTGTAAAGCACATCATCCGCGACATTCGCAAACCTATTGTCGTAATCGCACAAGATAACTCAAAATCAATACTTTACAACAAGGATTCCGCCTACTACAGGACCGAATACACCAAAAATATCTCACAACTTGCCGACGACCTTAGCGAAAAGTACGATGTCTGCCTGCTACCATTTTCCGATGGCGTCGAAAACAGCGATAGCATCAATTTCACTGGCGATGCAACCAACATTTCGTCGGTATTCAACGAAATATCATCGCGTTACGCCGGTGCAAACATGGGCGCGGTAATCCTCGCCACCGATGGAATCTACAACAAGGGACAGAATCCGCAATATGCACGCCCTGCCAAATATCCCGTAATGTGCATCGCAATGGGCGACACTATGCCTCGCAAGGACTTGCAGATAAAGGACATAGTACACAACAGCGTCACCTTCCTCGGCAACAAGTTCCCCGTAAGAATTCTTGTTTCAGCCGACAAATGCACCGAAAAGCAGGCTCAGATAAAAATCACCAGAAAGGGCGCAAATGTCTATTCACAGACCATCGACTTGCCCGAAAACGGCACCACCAGGAGCGTAGAAGTGGAACTTACCGCCGACTTGATTGGACTTCAGCAATATAAGGTGTCGCTGCAGCACCTCGACAACGAAACAAGCTACGAGAACAACGATGCAGAATTCTACATCGAAGTCATCGACAAGCGAAGCAAGATTCTGATTCTCGCCGATGCCCCTCACCCCGATGTCGGAGCAATAAAGTCAGCCTTGAGAAGCAATCCAGACCTCGAAGTCGAAGCAAAATACCTGTACGAAAGCAATGTATGTGCAAAGGGCTACGACCTTGTAATTACACACCAGTTGCCATCGGTAAAGAACAAGGCACAGGGCATTTTTGCCGAAATTGAAAAATTCGCAATTCCGCAGATTATAATTCTCGGAACCAACACATCGTACAGCGATTTCGACAAGCTTGGCACCGACCTCAAGACAAACGCCAATTTCAATGCATTCGACGATGCTGTTCCTGCACTAAATTCGGCATTCAA
>CAJOEG010000197.1:0-6212 GCA_905233405.1 uncultured Bacteroidales bacterium
GTTCTCATTTGTTGTGTTGTTATAATTGATGTAAAAATTCCGTGTGAAAATTAGTGGTTAAATTTTATATGGCGATTCCTGTCTTAATCACATCATCATACAAAGGTGACGGGAAGCTTTCTTCAATAAGTACAGGTTCAATCAGCAGACTGACTTTGCGCGTTGCCGACCATAGTTTTGGCACGACCGAAAACCAGTCGCCGTTAAGTTTAGGAACAACTACAGCTATATCAATGTCGCTGTCGGGACCAGCACAATCCTTGCTATACGACCCATATAGGTAAACCTTCGGAGAATCAATGATTTCCGAAATGATTTTTTTGTATTGCCTTGCAAGTATTATAGCATCTGCCTTATCCATTGTTGCATTTGTTTAGTATTGTCAATAATTTTACGGCACAACTCCTCGTTCAACTGACGCGATATGGAATCTTTATAAGATGGATAACGCGCTTCAATGTTCATTGGAGTCATTAAGTCTATAAAATTAAGTTGTTCTTCATTCATCATTGACATTAGCGAACATCCATCGGCTAAACGTGCAAGATTATGAATGTACGGCGGGGTGCCCAAATCTTTGGCGCACCAATAGGCCTTGATTACTTTTTCAAGAACCTGATGACACATAAAGCCTACATACAACCATCTTCGAGTTGTGTACATAGCTTCTGCCGTTTCCAAGTCATAATTGGACAGTTCTATCCAGTATGATATTTGTTCCTCTTTTGTCATTATGCTGTTCGCATATAAATTTTGTTGCAAACTTACATAAAAATTAAAGATTTTTAAGCCAATATATTAAATAAAATTTCAAATGTTGATAATCAGTACCATATCCTTTCGGATTTTGTAACCTTTAGTTCGTTCTATGGGCAATCCGAAAGGCTTGAATATCAGTATTTGTAATGCTATATAATCTACAAAAAAGGCTGTCCGAAATCTTTTCAGACAGCCTTTTCAATAATAATTACCTTAAATTATATCCACATTATTAGCTTCGAATCCTGCTTGTAAGGCAGAAGCGGATTGTTGGCGTATGCACGGATTGCGTAGTTGTAGATACCTGTCTTGTGCGGTGCACCCTCGATGCGGAATACTGCAATCTTGCCGTTGCATTCCTTTAGCTTGAATGGCATCGTTTCGTCGATGACTATCGTGCCGTCCTGCTTCTTCGATACTGCTATTGCTTCGATGCCAATGTCGTTAGGCGACAGACGGTTGAGGTTCAAGGTGATTTCTCCGTAAGCATCCTGCGGATTCTCGAACTCGGTGGTGTGGAAGTCAATCTTCAGAACTTCTACGAAATTCCAAGCGCGTGCTGCCTTCTCCTTCCAGTTTACAATCTCGAATACCTTTGCATAGTCGTTTTCTGCCAGTTCGGTCGAGCGCTTGTAGAGCTTGCCGTAGAACCTGTCCTTGTAGTCGTCAATCATACGCTTTGTGGTGAACATCGGTACAATCTCGGCAATCGACTTCTTTATGCACTTAACCCAACGATGAGGAATACCGTCTTCGCTGCAGTCGTAGAACATCGGTACAATCTCGTTTTCGAGCATATTGTAGATTGTCTGCGTGTCGAGTTCATTCTGGAAGTCCTGGTTTTCGTAAACGCGTTCCTGTGGCAATGCCCAGCCGGCGCCTTCGCGGTAACCTTCAACCCACCAACCGTCGAGTACGCTGAAATGCAATGCGCCGTTCATTACGGCCTTCATTCCGCTGGTTCCCGATGCTTCGAGCGGACGGGTAGGAGTGTTCATCCAAATATCTACGCCCTGTACGAGCTTCTTTGCCAGACCTATGTCGTAGTCTTCGATGAACAAAATCTTGCCGAGAAATTCCGGACGCTTCGAGAATTCAACGATTCTCTTGATGAGGTCCTGACCTGCACCATCGTTCGGGTGAGCCTTTCCTGCAAAGAGTATCTGTACCGGCATCTTCGGGTTGTTGAGGATTGCGGCAAGTCTTTCGGGGTTGCGGAACAATAGGTCGCCACGCTTGTAGGTTGCAAAACGACGTGCGAAACCGATTGTTAGTACCTTTTCGTCAAGTTTCTCGAGTACGGTGACCATGTTGCTTGGCGATTCGTAGCTGCGTATCCAGTTTTCGCGAACGCGGTTCTTCACATAGTTGATAAGTCTTGTACGTTGCAACTTGCGGATGTCCCAGATGTCGGCATCGTCAACATTGTTAATCTTTTCCCAGTATTTCGGATTCGACATATCCGACAGGAAGCCTTCTCCGAAGGTTGTTTCGTGGAGTTTCTGCCATGTCTTCGATGTCCAGGTCTGGTAGTGAACGCCATTGGTAACGTAGCCAACGTGGTTTTCTTCTGGGAAGTAGCCGTTCCACAGCGGAGCGAACATCTTCTGCGATACGATTCCGTGTAACCATGAAACACCGTTCACTTCCTGTGAAATATTTGCTGCCAGGTAGCTCATTGAGAACTTGTCGTTGGGGTTGAGACGACCGAGCGACATCATCTTGTCCCAAGTTATCTTGAGACGGTCTGGGTAGTGCGACATGTAGGTACGCAACATATTTTCCTCGAATGCGTCGTGTCCTGCTGGAACTGGCGTATGTGTTGTGAACAAGGTAGATGCCCTAACTATTTCGAGTGCCTCGTCGAACTTGAGGTTGCGCTGCGAAATGAGGTCGTTGAGTCTTTCGAAACCGATGAAAGCAGCGTGACCTTCGTTGCAGTGGTAAATGTCCGGCTTCAGACCGAGAGCCTTGAGTACGCGGGTACCTCCAATGCCGAGAATCATTTCCTGTTTGAAACGGAATTCCCAGTCGCCACCATACAGGCGCGAGGTTATCAGCTTGTCTTGGTCTTGGTTGTCAATGTCATCGGTATCAAGCCGTTTGCTCTCCAGATCTTCACATAAACATTTCGTCCGGGGAACCTTACAACGATGCGCTTTTGTACGCCGTTTTCGTCAAGTTCGGGAACAACTGGTATCTTGTTGAAATCCTGTGCGATATAGTTGGCTTGCTGCTTGCCTTCGAGGGTAATTGTTTGCTTGAAATAGCCATACCTATATAATAAGCCGATACCAATCATATTGGTGTTGGTGTCGCTGGCTTCCTTCAGGTAGTCGCCTGCGAGGATTCCGAGACCACCCGAGAAAATCTTCAGGTTGTCGTGCAGACCGTATTCCATGCTGAAATAAGCAATCTGTGGAGCCTTCTTGTCCTTTGCAGCTTCCATGTATTTCTTGAAGTTGCCGTAAACGCGGTTGTAGAGCTGGCAGAATTCGTTGTCGTTCTCGAGTTCCTTCATGCGGTCGATTGAAATTTCCTCGAGGAACACTCTTGGGTTGTACCTCTTTTCGCGCCACAGGTCAACATCGATGCGCTTGAACATTGCCGATGCTTCGTAGTTCCATGTCCACCAGAGGTTGTTGGCTATTTCCTGCAGCCCTTCGAATTGCTTCGGAAGGTCTGACTTTATTTCTGCCTGACGCCAGATAGGAGATGTTTCCTTCGGCATAATCGTGCGCTCTATCTTGGTGTGCTGCATCCTGTAGTTTATTGCTTCGGCGCGTTCTGCAATCTTGCTCTTTGCTATTGCGTATGCTTCGATGTATTTTTCAACAAGCGACCTCCACAGAGCCTTCTTCGATGCAACTGTTGCTGCTTCCGAAACTTTCTTGCGGCTGTCGGCATCGAGGTTTGCAAAGTAAGCCATGCGTTCTGCCAGGTTGGCAACAACTTCGTCGTTGTTGTCTTCGTTGCGGTCGATTACGGTTACGCAGTTGTCGAACCTGTCGATGTTTTGCTTCGACCACATTCCAAATCCCGACAACGAAGTAGTTATTGTTGGTACGCCGAATGCAATACTTTCGAGTGGAGTGTAGCCCCATGGCTCGTAGTACGAAACAAATGCCGTCAGGTCGATGCCTTGCAGAACATCGTAGTATTTCATGTTGAATACGCCGTCATCGCCATTGAGGTAGGATGGAACGAACACTACCTTAACCTTGTTTTCTGGGCGGTTTGTAAGTCCGAGACGTTTCAGTTGGTTAAGAATCGGGTCGTATTCGGCATCGTGAAGTCCGTGGGTGAGGTTCTTGTTCTCGATGTTTGCGTTTTCACCGTTGAGTGCAGCAAGAAGGCTCTTCTGAGGACCGTAGTTGTTGCCTGGAACAAGGATGTATGCAAGAATTTCGCGGTTTACATTTGCATTGCGGTTAAGTCTGTCGAGTGCGTCAACGAAAATGTTGTAGCCCTTGTTGGTGTATTCGTAGCGTCCTGATGTGGCGATAATCAGCGGGTCTTCCTTGAATTTGTAGGATGTGAGCTTTTCTGCCACAGCTATCATTTTCTGGCGTGCCTTGCTGCGAATCTTGGCTGCTTCTTCTGCCTTCGGAATGAAGTCGTCCTCGAAGCCGTTTGGAGTTACCACATCAGCAGGTTTTGTGAGCAGTTGAGCGCACTCCGACTGTGTAATGTCGCTTACTGTAGTGAAGACATCGGCGTTGATAGCACTGATTCTCTCAAGGCTGTGCTTCGATACTATGTTGAACTGGCGGGCCATATTTTCGCCGTTGTAGTTTGCCAGGTCCTTGTACAGAGGCAGTCCGTTTCCTGCAATGGAACGGCCTATTGCTGTTGCGTGGGTGGTGAAAGCCGTTGCGATGTGCGGAGCATTTTTCTTGAGGTAGAGGATACCTGTTCCGGTCATCCACTCGTGGAACTGAGCGAGGATAGCGTCGTTTGCCGAGAGGTTGAAGTCGCAGAAGCTTTCGATGACCTTGCCGGCGGTGTAACCGAAAAGTGCAGGTTCAATGTAGTCCCATTGTCCCGACAGCGAGTCAAGCTTGTAATCTTCCCAGAAGTCTGCGAAAATCTTGTCCTTTTCGCTGATGAAATCGGTGAAACTGATGAGGATTACCTTTGGACTTCCGCAGATGTTCCAGCGCCCTGTACGCACGCGCAGACCAGTCGAAGCTGCGTATTGCTTCCATTCTGCGAATAGAGCAGGCTCCTCGATGAACTCGGAGTTTTCGTTTGTTCCGTATGTGTCGGGGCCGATGAAGATGAGGTCGCCGCAGCGTTCCGACAGTGCCAATGATTTTGTTGAAATTACGGTGTGAATTCCACCTACCTTGTTGCAAACTTCCCAGCTTACTTCGAAAATGTAGTCGAGAT
Organism: uncultured Bacteroidales bacterium; assembly: GCA_905233405.1. Classification (GTDB taxonomy): domain Bacteria; phylum Bacteroidota; class Bacteroidia; order Bacteroidales; family ML635J-15; genus Bact-19. Next base: position 5,152 of record CAJOEG010000197.1, read on the forward strand.
TAAGAGTGTTGTTCATATTATGATACTATTTTTTGATTAACGAATTTTTAGGTCAACAAAGATAAATAAATTTTTAACGAATGCAGATATTAAGAATTATTTTTTTTGATATTTTTATTATGGGTTTTTGCTGTTGAAAAAATCTTTCACGAAAACAGTTAGTTTCTAAATAAAGCATTATCTTTACAAGATTAAATGTGTTGCATAATCTGCTCTGATTCAGATGCATTTATGCTCAATAAAGCACAAGTAAAATGCTAATTGTGCCTCTTGGGTAGCGTATGATACGGCAGGTTGGGTAGAATATTTATTAACAAAATGTTTTTTTGAATGAGAAGAATATTTATAACGATAATACTTGTGATGGTTTGCGCAGGGATGTTTGCGCAGTCGGTAACTCTTACTTTTACTGGTCGTGGAAGTGGCGGAATTGTAACCGAGGAAATATACCAGCAGATTGACAGCATCCAGGTGCGCAACATTACGCACGAGTGGGTACAGATGATTTATTATCCCGATACGGTTGTGGTTATGGAACCGCTTGCAGTTCCGATGCTCGATGTAAGGCATTCGGGACTTGACCAGAATGTTCCGAATCCGTTCGATTGCGTTACCGAAGCCGACCTTACGCTGTACGAAGGCGATGTAGTAACACTTGCTGTAGTTGGTGCCAATGGTGTTGAGTATGCCAAGTACAATGGAAAGTTGGGTGCTGGCACCCATAAGTTTGAGATTACACTTTCTGTGCCGCAGGCTTATTTGCTAACTGCAACGACAAGCACGGGCAAGTATTCCATCAAGATGGTGAACCTCGGCAGTTGCGGAACCGACAAAATCGTGCTGAAGTCGAGTTCCTACAGCGAGTTGAGAGCAAAAGATGTTATAGAAAATACTTTTTCGCTCGGCGACCAGATGGAGTATCTTGCTTTTACAACCTATAACAACAGGGTTTTTGATGCGTCTGAATTGAGAACGGAACAGAATGGTAGCGAGGATATTGTCATCCATTTCAATATTCCATATTGCAATTATTCTACAAATCCCGTATACGAGTATGGTTG
>CAJOEG010000197.1:6226-9068 GCA_905233405.1 uncultured Bacteroidales bacterium
AAATGGGCAGACCTACACACAAGGCGGTATAGCTGTTGCAACAATGAATCTTACATCGTCAGGAGGGTGTGACAGTATTGTTATACTGAATCTTACAATAGAGCACGATGAGGAGCTTGATGAATATATAGAGTATTGTCAGCCTATACAATGGAATGGACAGAATTGTAATTCTACAGGTGAATATATAGCAACCTCCGTTACTCAAGGGGGATGTACAAAAACAGTCACTTTGCATTTTACACGAGTAAATGACATTAGGAGTGAATTTTCCGTTGAGGATTGCCAAAGTTATGTGTGGAGCGATGGTGGCGATTTCGAGCAGGAATTTACCGAAACAGGTGACTACACCCACACTTTCACTTCGCAGTATGGGTCGCAGGGCGGGTGTGACAGTATTGTTACATTACATTTTACAAAAATGAGCGATTTCATTGTTGATTCCCTTATTGCGTGTGACCATTTGACTTGGGATGTGAACAATCGCGACTATGAATTTGGCGACAACTATAGTTTTACTACGGTACATCATTACGATACGGTTAGGTTTACAAACCGGTATGGCTGTGATAGTATTAGGGTATTGAATCTTACATTGTACAAGGTTCGCGAAAGTATGATAAATATTACAAATTGCGGTACGTTTACATACCACGGCGAAACATATACACAAAGCGGAACATATTCACAAACAATACCAAATTTTAATGGAACATGCGACAGTATTGTTACGCTTAACCTTACGATAACTCCCACAATAGAAGAAGATATATATCCGGTGTCGTGTGATTATTATGAATACAATGGTCAGACATATACCCAAAGTTGTGACCAGGTCTTCCATTTTTCTCCCAGGACCGGTTGTGACAGCATTGTAATCATGCATCTTGTTATTAACCATAGTAGCAGTTCCGAGGTTTATGATACTGCTTGCGATTCATATACTTGGTTTGGTGAAGAATATAATGAGTCTGGAGATTATTATCATACTATTCCACATACTAACGTTGAAGGGTGTGACAGTACTATAACATTGCACCTCACCGTAAATCATTCAAAGACATTTGAAAAAACAATAAATGCCTGCCGTGAGTATGTACTTGATGGAGAGAGGATAACAGAAACTGGAGATTATTATGGTACATATACGGCTGAAAATGGTTGTGATAGTACGGTAACATATCATATAAATATATTCGGTGATGTAACACACGAGTTCACCCAATTGGCTTGTGAATCGTTCATCTGGGATGGTACAACATACTCGCAGACAGGAGATTATTATAGAACATATCCATCATTTGTAGGTTGCGACAGCGTTGTTACAATGCATCTTTTCATTGGTTCTCCAGATAATATAGAAGATGAGCAAATAGCTTGCGGTTCTTACGAATGGGAAGGAACTACTTATATTGAAAGTGGAAATTACCAAAAGACATTGACTAACATATATGGCTGTGATAGTGTTGTTACATTAAGACTTACTATAAATCCTACTTACAACGTATCATTTTCGCATACGGAATGCGATTCATACGAGTGGGAAGGTACAACTTATACTGTTTCAGGAACATATCCCAAAACATTGCATTCTGTAGAAGGTTGCGACAGTGTGGTGACATTAAACTTGACAATAAAGAATAGTGTCGAACACGAATTCTGGGATACTTCCTGCGGTCCATACGAGTGGGACGGCAGGACATATACTGAATCAGGAGATCATCCGTGGACATATCCTGCGGCAAATGGTTGTGACAGTGTAGTTACATTGCATCTTGATTATCGTGAACTGGTTGTTGATGACAGGGATGGTTATACTAATACCTATTGTACAAAGAGATATGGCAACCAAGTATGGATGACCTCAAATATGAAATATTTGCCGCAGGTGGACAATAATAATAGTTTAACTGCTTCCAAATATTATGTTTATGGATTTACGGGTACAAGTTCATCTTCTGCTCATAATCGTCCAACCTACAATACTTATGGAGTGTTGTACAATTATAATTCGGCACTAACTGCTTGTCCTGAAGGATGGCATCTGCCAAGTGAAGCCGAATGGAATGAACTTGTCGATTATCTTGGACAGAATCCGGAATACACCTGCAGTGGAAATTCTAATAATGTAGCAAAGGCACTGGCTTCTACTGAATATTGGACATCTTCGTCAACAGAATGTGCTGTAGGAAATGATAGAACACATAACAATGCGTCAGAATTCAACGCTGTGCCTGGAGGTTATTTTAATGGAAGTTCTACTGTATCTACTAATAGTTTCCTTGGTGAATTAACCGAGGGGTGTTGGTGGACATCAACTTCAGGACGGCGTGTTCAGATAAATAATAATTCTTCTACTGTTAATATATCAGGCAAGACCAAGAGCTGGGGCTTCAGTGTTCGTTGTGTAAAGGATAGTGAATAAGCACTCGTAACAGATTTATTAAGGAGATTTGTCAATGAAGCGGGTTTTGGAATTTTTCAAGCAGTTGCAGCAGAATAACAACAAGACTTGGTTTGATGCTCATAAGGACCAGTATAAGGAAATGCTTGCTGTACACAATGAATTTTCGCGCAAGTTGATAGAAGGATTGGCTGGTTTCGACAAGTCGGTTGCTGGACTGCAAGTGAAGGATTGCACATATCGCATTTACCGCGACCTGCGTTTTTCGCACGACAAGACACCATATAAGCAGCATATAGGGACGTTTGTATGCCCTCACGGGAAAAAGAGCGGTTTCGCAGGTTATTATGTCCATATTGAACCGAATGCAAAGTATTTCATCTGCGCAGGACTATGGTGTCCCGAACCTCGCTTTGTAAAGAGTGTGCGCGAGGAGAT
>CAJOEG010000197.1:9088-11716 GCA_905233405.1 uncultured Bacteroidales bacterium
GGATTTTCACTTTCGTGGGAGGACTCTCTGAAGAAAATCCCTGCAGGTTATGATGCTAATGATGGGTTTGCCGACTATTACAGGCTGAAAAGTTTCCTTGTCGAAAAGGAAATCGATGAGGACTATATTCTCGACAGGAATTTTGTGGCGCATACGGTTGAAGATTTGCGCAGCACATACGACTTCAACAGGTTGCTGAACAAGTCGGTGGAATATGCAATTGAAATGTACTAATTAAATAGGAATAAAATTTTATAAAATTGGATTTATGAGAAGATTTACAGCGATTCTGTTCGTGTTTGTTTTTGCTCTGGGATTCACTGCAAGGGCAGACGAAGGTATGTGGCTATTGTCGATGATTGGCAAGAACTACGACGATATGAAGAAGCAGGGTTTCAAGCTGACACCCGAAGATATTTATAGTGTAAACAAAGGTTGTATCAAGGATGCAGTTGTAGGTTTGGGTAGGGAAGGTTCTCCTTTCTGGCATTTCTGCACTGGCGAAATCGTTTCGGGCGAAGGACTTATGTTCACCAACCACCACTGCGGATATTCAATGATTCAGACCCATTCGACAGTAGAACACGACTACCTGAAGGATGGTTTCTGGGCATACTCAAAGGAAGAGGAACTTTCAAATCCTGGCATTACAGCTTCGATTCTTGTTAGGATTGAGGATGTTACCGCCGAAATTGAAAAGTCGTTCAAGAAGGATATGTCCGAAAAGGACCGCAACATTGCATTGAAAAAGGCTTCGAAGACCATAATCGACAATGCTGTTGCTGGAACCAACTACAAGGCTCAGGTAAAGGATATGTTCGGTGGAAACCAGTATTTCCTGTTGGTATATGTTACTTATCAGGATGTTCGCCTTGTTGGTGCTCCTCCTTCATCGATGGGTAAGTTCGGTGGCGATACAGACAACTGGATGTGGCCGCGCCATACTGCCGACTTCTCGATGTTCAGGATTTACACAGCTCCCGATGGTTCGCCGGCAAAATATTCAAAGAAAAATGTTCCTCTGAAACCGAAGCATTTCCTACCTGTTAGCGCAAAGGGAATCGAAGATGGCGACTTTGCAATGGTTATGGGTTTCCCGGGAACAACAAATAGATACGTTACATCTTACGGACTTGAAGAGGTTATGCAGGTAACAAATAAGTTGCGTTACGAAATCCGTGATGTAAAGGTCAATGTTTTGCGCCAGAAGATGGCTGCTGATCAGAAGGTTAAGATACAATATGCTTCGAAGTACGCTTCTTGCTCAAACTACTGGAAGTACTCCAACGAGCAGAATAAGGCTTTGGCACATCTCAACACTATGGGAATCAAGAAACAGATTGAAGCAGACTTGTGCAAGTGGGCAGACGCAAAGGGAGAATCGAAGTACCGTAAGTCATTGGATGCTTTGCAGAAGATTTACGATTCGAGAAAAAAGCACGCAGAGGCAAGAATGTATATAACAGAAGGTCTTCTCGGTTCTGAACTCCCATATTTTGCATTCGGTTGTAGGTCGTTGTCAACGGCATTTGCTTCAAAGGAAATTGCAGAAATAAATTCTGCTGTAAGCGATATGAGAGACCCCGCAAAGGATTTCTACAAGGACTATGATCCTGAGACAGAACGCGCTTTGATGAAGGCTCTTTTCAGAAAGGTTTATGATGAGATGAATCCTGATTTTTATCCCGAATTCTTCAAGACTATTCAGGGCAAGTACAAGGGTGACGTAGAAAAGTATGTCGATGATGCTTTCTCAAAGTCAATTTTCTCGACCGAAGCAAAGTTTAACGCATTCCTCGACAAGCCATCGGGATCGGCATTCACTAAGGATCCAGTTTTGCAGATGGGTAACGACATAATTGATGTATATAGAAGTGTTTCAATTGCTTACAACGACTTGTCGGCTGACCTTGAACGCAACAACCGTATTTTCATCGAAGGAGTACTTGCAATGAACCCCAGCAAGAACTTTGCTCCCGATGCAAACTCGACAATAAGAATGACTTACGGAAATGTCAAGAGCTACGAACCTCGTGATGGCGTTTTCTACGACTACTATACTACCTTGAAGGGTGTGATGGAAAAGGAAAATCCTGACAGCTACGAATTTATTGTTCCCGAAAAGTTGAAACAACTTTACAAGGACAAGAATTTCGGTCCGTATGTAAACAAGAATGGTGATGTTCCTACTTGCTTCATTACCAACAACGATATTACCGGTGGTAATTCTGGCAGCCCTGTTATCAATGGCAACGGCGAACTTATCGGTCTTGCATTCGACGGTAACAGCGAGGCAATGTCGGGCGACATCGACTTCGAGGAAAACTTGCAGAGGTGCATCTGCCTTGATGTAAGATACGCTTTGTTCATCATCGACAAGTACGCAAATGCACAGAACTTGATTAAGGAGATGGACATTAAGAGATAGAACTAAAATTATCCATTGGAAAAGCCGGCAGTTTTGTCGGCTTTTTTGTTGGTATTAGTATGTATTGATTTTCAGTAATTTGCCAAAAATGTTGATGAAAATTTTACTTATCTCGCACGTTTTTATGACGAATATTAGGCTCTATTCGCACATTTTGTTGACGAATATTGTCGATAACTTGAGGCAGAAGCATAATGGCG
>CAJOEG010000198.1 GCA_905233405.1 uncultured Bacteroidales bacterium
TGCCGATAAGAAATTTGCCGACTTCTTGATTTCCAATGGTATTGACTATCTTGGCGAATTGGAAAGTGTGGTTGATTTTTATGCTTCTGGGCTGATTTTCGTTGTTCCTCTGATGTCGGGAAGCGGTATGCGCATAAAGATTGTGGAGGCAATGTCGGCTGGCAAGGTTGTGATTACTACTTCGATAGGAACTGAAGGCATTGCCACGGAAAATGGAAGGAATATCTTTATTGCCGACAGTGTGGCTGATTTTCTTTCTTGTATGGAAAAAGTAGCGTCAGATAAAGTTTTTTGCGATGAGGTTTCTGCAAAAGCACGTGATTTTGTTAAGAATAACTATGATAACAATGTGATTGCCACAAGATTGTTGGATTTTTATAAAAAAGCTGAGGAAAGATGATTTTGGCATTGCAGATATTGTTCTGGTTGGTTGTGGCGTTGGTTTTCCATACATACCTTGGATTTCCAATTTGGTTGTCGCTTCTGTCGAGGAAAAAGAATGCCGAATACAAGCCGGTTGAGGAATGTCCCGATGTTACGGTGATAATGTCGCTGTACAACGAGGAAGAGGTTATTGCTCAGAAACTTGAGTCGATTGTCGGCTCAAATTATCCGCTTGAAAAGTTGCATATACTTATAGGTTCCGATTGTAGCACCGACAATACCAACGAGATTGTTGCGCAATATTCGCAGAAATATCCGTTCATAAAGTTGTTTGCATACACTGAGCGCAGGGGCAAGGCCAATGTTATTAATTCATTGATAGCGGATTGTCCTTCGGACATTATGATTTTGTCGGATGCAAATGTTATGTTCGACAAGGACACGATTTCTGAACTTATGAAGCCCTTCGTAGATGAAAATGTAGGGCTTGTGGATTCAAACATGATAAATACTGGTCTGAAGAAGGACGGAATATCCATTCAGGAGAAGTCTTACATATCGCGAGAAGTACGCATAAAAAATCAGGAAGGCTTGCTATGGGGAACAATGATGGGACCTTTTGGCGGTTGCTTCGCCATGCGTAAGAATCTTCATCAGCCGGTGCCGAAGAATTTCCTTGTCGATGACTTCTATATCTGCATGAATGTAATCCGACAGGGTTACAAGGCTGTTAACAATGTGAATGCCCGTGTGTATGAGGATGTTTCCAACAACATTTCCGACGAATTTCGCCGCAAGGTGCGCATAGCGACTGGCGATTTTCAGAACCTTCACGAATTTAGGAAAATGTTGTTTTCGTCGCGAAAGGGATTGTCGTTCAGTTTTTGGTCGCACAAGGTTTTGCGCTGGATAACGCCGGTTTTGCTGATTTTATGGTATGCAGTGTGCTTGGTGTTGGCGTTTTATTTGAAAATTTATCTTGTCGCATTTATTCTTTTCAATGCCTTGCTGCTGCTTATTCCTATTGATTTCTGTTTGCGCAAACTGAATTGCAACAATGTGCTGTTTAGGTTCGTAACTCATTTCTTCTCAATGAACTTGGCATTGTTTATTGGAATGTTCAAGGCAATGAAAGGAGTGGAGTCGGGGGTATGGAAACCGACAAAGCGCAACCAGTAGATTATGATAGATAATTTGCTGTGATTCATAGATTTGTCGTTGCTAGCATTTTTTGCAGAAAAATGCTTTGTTTTGAAATAAAAGTATTATCTTTGCACTCGCAAAACTGACGGATTCGTCTAACGGTTAGGACGGCAGCCTCTCACGCTGCAAATAAGAGTTCGATTCTCTTATCCGTTGCAAAAAAAGGCTGCCTAAAAATTTTTGGACAGCCTTATTTTTGTTATCAACTCAAAACCCAATCTTTGTATGCTGACTAGCAGCGAACCTCTCGTTTTTGCATGCGTCAACGATGAAGTTGATGTCAGGTCTATTGCCGCTTACAACTTCTTCCATGACTACCTTGCGGGCAATGTTGTCGATTTCACCGCCAGAAAAGTCGTAGCTTGCAGCTAAATCGCGGCATTCTTTGTCGCTGAGCCAATTGAGCTTGCTCTTCCAGATGTTCTGCTTCGCCTCAAGCGTAGGCTTGTCGAACTTCAGTTTGAAAATGAAACGGCGTTCGAATGCCGGGTCAAGATTGTCGGCAAGGTTTGTTGTCGCCATCAATATTCCATCGAGGTTCTCAAGTTCTTCGAGCAGAATGTTTTGCATGGCATTTTCGGTCTGGTCAACGGATGAACTGCCAATTTCTTTGCGTTTGCTGAACAAGGCATCTGCCTCGTTGAAAAGAAGTATGGGTTTTAAATCTTCGTTCTTGCACATCTCGCGGTAGTCGGTGAAAATACGCTTTATCAGTTTCTCGCTTTCACCGAACCAGCACGATTTGCTTGCGCTAATATCCACATGATAGACCTTTCTGCCTGTATGCCTAGCAATCTGCATTGCCGTTTCGGTCTTTCCTGTACCGGGTGCACCATAGAAAATTACAGATACACCCTTAGGCATTGCTTCTTTTTCAAGGCGAGTCTGTAGATTGACAAAATTTTCATTCATAAGGCTTTGCGTGAGCGAATTAATCCTATGTCCAAATTCTTCAGAATAAAACAATTGCTTCTCCTTAATGTCTTCAGGAGCGGCTAATTTTTTGTCGTTTTTCTTCTTTTGGTACAATGTCACATCTTCTTCAAGAAATATCGTCTTTCCTTTTTCGGTAAGCGCAAGCGACATGTCAGAAACAAAAGTAGCTTCGGATACTTTCAGCATATCGGACATAATCAATGTATGCTTCTTCATTTGCAGTTCAGATGCTACTTTCATACGCTTGCGAACTGAATCGTAAATATTGGAAAGCGTATCTTCAATACATGTTTCGTGGAAACGCGTGTCCTCAATGAAGTCACAACAGCACTCATAGAAAAGTGTGCGGGCCTCTACTTCGTTTGAAATCTTTTTCACATTCTGCACAAATGGTAATCCAGAATTCTGATTCTCAAGTTGTTCTACGCAATCAAACAATGCACGAGTTGTAATGATATTGTCAGACCTTTCTTTAATGTATGATGACGCGATATTGCAAAACTCGTATCTGTCCATTACATTCTTTTCTGGTTTTATGTATGGAGAACCGCTACTTATAGCCATAGCAAGCGAACTATCGACCTTGTATTGTCTGCCACGGTGGGAAACCGAAACCCTTACAAATAAACCGTCCTCGACCATCTTTTCAAAGTCATTTTTGATGGGCATAAATTCTATTGCCTTTATGTCAAGGAAATTAGCAATGTCCTCAATATCAAATGTGGATTCGCGTTCAATCTCCTTTGTATATGCTGCAACCAACAAAATTACCCCGACTTCGCTTATCCCAAAATTCTCTGCGAATTCAGCAATTTCTA
>CAJOEG010000199.1 GCA_905233405.1 uncultured Bacteroidales bacterium
CAGGCAACATTTTTAGCAACAGCGGCATCACCAGCGCAAAGGTTGGCGATATGTACCTGAATACCAGTACCCAGAATACATACATTCGTTCTATGTGGAAGCTGCCTACACTACAAAAAGATACGGTTTGTTCCGCTTCTTCTACGATTCGAAGTATTTGATTCCCGACCATCGCCTCACGGTAGATGTTTCGTATCTGCCCGATGCAATGTGCGACTTCTACGGCTACAACGGATATCCTACTCTTTACCACATGGGCTGGCACAATGCTAAGAAGGATTCGAGCGAATACCTCTCGCGTGCATTCTACAAGTACAAGCGCGACCTTCTACGCGTTGCAGCCGACATCGAAGGCACAATCTCAGGTGACTGGAAGTGGAATGCTGGTCTGGGCGTACTCGGCTATATGATTGACGAGTGCGATATTGCAATGCTCAACGGCAAGCGTCAGCCGTCGGACCAAAAATACCTCGACCCGTCGGTGCAAGGACTTTACGAACTTTACAGAAACTGGGGCATAATAAAACCCGATGAAGCCAATGGCGGATGGCATCCGTATGTTCGTGGCGGCATCTCCTTCGATAGCCGTGATAAGCGTTCCAACCCTTCGCGCGGAATCTATGCAGATGCATTTTTCACTTATTCGGCAGCTTTTGGTAATCAGACCGAATACAATCACCTCAAGTTCAACTTTACATTCAGGCATTATGCACCTATCTACAAAGATAGGGTTACGCTTGCATATAGAATCGGAACGCAGAATACGATTGCTGGCGAATCACCATTCTACATGAACACCTACCTCAACACGCTTTTCATACAGCGCGTTCTGTACGAAGGTCTTGGCGGCGGAAATTCGTTGCGTGGAATTATGCGTAACAGGATTCTGGCAAATGGTTTTGCCTACGCAAATGTTGAACTTAGGACTAAGATTGTAAACTTCGACATCGGAAAGCAACATTTCTACATTGGACTGAACCCGTTCTTCGACTTAGGCGTTGTTACCCAGCCCTACAAACTCGACGAGACCGAAGTAAGAACAGCCATTACTGCCAACAACATTGCAACTGGACGTTCAGACAAGTACGAGGACTACTTCAACCCGTCGAGAAAAGAAACCTACATGCCACACTCGGCAGCGGGGATCGGACTGAAAATCGCCATGAACGAGAATTTCATTCTTTCTGTTGACTGGGCAACAGCCCTCAACAAGCAGGACAACGGCAAGATGATGAATTTCTATGTGAAGATGGGATACCTGTTCTAATGACTTAATGATTCCTCTTGGCACATATATGCCAATAATACAACACTTCGCTTAATAAAAAAACGCTCTTCCCTATTTTCAAAATTGCTTTAGAATCTAGAAGAAGAACGATTTTTCTTGAAAAAACATAAACCTTTTTTAATGTCTGAAATGTCTGATTCCAGTGAAAACCATTGGAATCTTGTTTTCGTTGCAATATCTTATAGTATCTTCGTCGCGGATAGAACCACCGGGCTGAATTACTGCAGAAATTCCTTCCTTGTAGGCAATCTCGATTGAATCTGCAAATGGGAAGAACGCATCCGAAGCCATAACTGCACCATTCAAATCGAAGCCGAAACTCTTGGCTTTCTCGATAGCCTGCTTCAGTGCATCAACACGCGAAGTCTGTCCTGTACCGCTTGCAAGAAGCTGGGCATTCTTTACGAGAACTATTGCATTCGACTTGGTACTCTTCACAACCTTGTTGGCAAAAAACAAATCCTCAATCTGTGCCGAAGTAGGCTTTTCGTTAGTTACATACTTCAGGTCGTCAATAGTTTCGATGCGAGTATCCCTGTCCTGAACCAAAACGCCATTTATTGCCGAGCGCAACACGTGTTTCGAAACATTGTTATGCTTCTGAACCAAGATAATACGATTCTTCTTCTGCTCAAGCACCTCGAGAGCCTCCTTTGTAAAGTCGGGAGCAATTATCACCTCAAAGAAAATCTTATTGATTTCCGTTGCTACTTCCCTATCAATCGGACGATTAGTAACGATTATACCGCCGTATGCAGAAACAGGGTCGCAGGCAAGCGCATCCTTCCAAGCCCTAAGCAATGTACTACGGGTTGCAATACCACAGGCGTTGTTGTGCTTCAAAATGGCAACGGTAGTATCCTCGAACTCGCGAATTAGATTAATACCAGCATCTATGTCAAGGATATTGTTGTAGCTAACCTCCTTACCGTGAAGTTTCTGGAACATATCGTCGAAGTTGCCGAAAAACTTTGCCTCCTGATGAGGATTCTCGCCATAGCGCAAAGGCATATATTCGCACTGCGAAAGTTTGAGTTGCGACATCGAATTGTCGTCGAACCAGTTGAAAATTGCCGAATCGTAGTTTGAACTAATACCAAATGCCTCGCGTGCAAAACGACGACGAGTTTCAAGGTCAGTAGAACATCCGTTTTCCTCGATTATGTTGCAAAGTTCCTGATACTGACCTTTGTGAGAAACAATCAGTACATCCTTGTAGTTCTTTGCGGCTGCCCTTATCAGCGAAATTCCACCTATATCAATCTTCTCGATGATGTCGCTTTCGGAAGCATTCGACTTAACAGTCTGTTCGAACGGATAAAGGTCAACAATTACCAGGTCGATTTCTGGAATTTCGTACTGCGCCATCTGTCCCAAGTGATTTTCGTCCTCGCGAACGGCCAAAATACCACCAAAAATCTTTGGGTGCAAAGTCTTCACCCTGCCATCAAGAATTGATGGATAACCAGTAACATCTTCAACCTTAGTCACTTCAACATCCAACGACGAAATAAAGTCGTAGGTTCCACCCGTTGAATAAATTTTTACACCATAGTTGCTCAAATTCTTAACAACCAAATCCAAATCGTGCTTGTCGAACACCGAAATCAAAGCCGACTTAATAACTTTCTGCATATATCTTACTTTTTTTAGTTACCTATAATGAATTACTACTTTTTCAACATATAACGTTGACGCACAACTTCATACACGACTATTGCCGTTGATACCGAAACATTGAGCGACTCGGTCTTGCCTTGCATCGGAATCTTAACAAGACGGTCGGCACGCTTCTGCAAGGTCTTCGACACGCCTACATCCTCGGCTCCCATTATAATTGCCGTAGGAGCAGAAAAATCTTCCTCAAAGACGATGTTTTCTGTCTTTTCGGTAGCGGCAAACACCTTAAAACCACTCTGTTGCAGGAAAAGAACCGCATCAACAAGATTTTTCTCACGGCACACAGGAATATTATACAAAGCACCAGCCGAAGTCTTTATGGCATCTTCGGTAAGTGAAGATATCCATAGTCT
>CAJOEG010000200.1 GCA_905233405.1 uncultured Bacteroidales bacterium
CTTCAATTGTAAACGGCGGAACCTTGCTGGCATTCAGTAGGTTGAATTCGGAAACCTTGATTTCGATTTCGCCAGTTGGCATATTGGGGTTCTTAGATTCGCGTTCAACAACCGTTCCTTTTGCCTGTAAAACGTATTCACGACCGAACGAACGAGCCTGTTCTATTAACTTCGGGTCGCTAACGCCGTCTTGAAGGAAAAGTTGTGTGATTCCGTATCTGTCGCGGAGGTCAATCCAAATCAGCGCACCTTTGTCGCGAACACGCTGTACCCATCCGCTCAATGTAACTTCCTGTCCTGCATTTGCGAGGCGCAATTCCCCGCAGGTATGAGTTCTATACATAATTCCAATTTTTTAGTGGTGCAAAATTACTCAATCGTGTGGGATATAACAACTTTTTTTTGACGATTTTGATTGTCCTGTTTTTTGAAAATTATTTCGCCAGAATAGTATCTGAAAAGTCGATTGTGGCGATTTTATTTAGAAATTATTTCGCCAAATTAGGTGTTTTTAGTGTCATTGTGGCGGATTAATTTTAGAATTATTTCGCCGCAAATTATGTTTTTACCCTTATTCTGGCGGTTTTATTTTATTTTCGACTTCAAATACTTTCTTTAATGTTTAAAAAATAGCGCATCATTTTACACATTCTCAATTAAAATATTGTATATTCGCACCAAATTTTTGAAAACATAAGGTTATGACTAAAATAAAGATTGGATTTACTCCGGGTGACATTAACGGAATAGGTTACGAAGTGATACTCAAGTCGCTGATTGATATGAAGAACATTCCCAATGCAGTGACAATAATATATGGTTCGCCTAAAATTCTGGCATACTACAAGAAGAATCTCGGTAGCAATGTGAACACGACTACCATTAGTTCCGCTGAGGAGGCAAAAAACATTGGAATCTATGTAATCAATTGCAACAGCGAAGATATTCGCGTAGAGGCTGGCAAGTCGAATGAAGTGGCGGGACTGGCATCGTTCCAATCGCTTGAAAAGGCTGTTACTGACTTGAAAAACAAGGAAATCGACATTCTTGTGACAGGTCCAATAAACAAATGGAACATACAGTCGGCTGGATTTAATTTCCCGGGACATACCGAGTATCTTGCCCAGCAGTTCAATGCCGACAAGTGCCTGATGCTTATGTGTAGCGAATCGCTTCGCGTGGGTGTGGCTACTGGACATATTCCTATTTCGGAAGTGTCGAAGAATTTGACAAAGGAACTGATACTTGAGAAGTTGGAAATCCTCAACGAATCGCTCAAGCGTGATTTTGTTGTCCGCAAACCGCGCATTGCCGTTCTTGGCTTAAATCCGCATTGTGGCGACCACGGAGTCATTGGCAATGAGGAGGAGACGGTAATAATTCCTGCAATAAACGATGCTCGAGGAAAGGACATCTTGGCTTTTGGTCCGTATTCTGCCGACGGTTTCTTTGGTTCTGGCGACTTCAAGAAGTTTGATGCCGTGCTTGCAATGTACCACGACCAGGGACTTGCTCCGTTCAAGGCATTGACATTTGATGATGGTGTGAACTTCACCGCAGGACTGCCGATTGTCCGCACATCACCGGCACACGGAACCGCCTACGAAATTGCAGGCAAGAATCAGGCTAACTATTTGCCGATGTGCAACGCAATACGTATGGCTGTCGATATTTTCAACAACAGGCGGTCGTTGACTGACCTTGAAGAATCGCGCCACAACGTTGACGATTACAATATTAACGAAATAAATACGGTTGACGAATAAGATGAGTTTATACACAAAACAGGATGCCCTCGACTATCATAGCAAAGGCAGAAAAGGAAAGATAGAGGTTGTTTCGACAAAGGATTTCCAGACACAGAAGGATTTGTCGCTTGCATATACACCTGGTGTGGCAGAACCTTGCTTGGAAATTAAGGCCGACAAACAGAAAGTTTACGACTATACCGCAAAGGGAAACCTTGTGGCTGTGGTTAGCAACGGAACCGCTGTGCTTGGTTTGGGCGACATTGGCCCAGAGGCAGGGAAACCTGTTATGGAAGGCAAGGGCTTGCTGTTCAAGTCGTTTGCCGATGTTGATGTGTTTGACATTGAAATCAATGAGAAGGATCCGCAGAAGGTTGTGGAGATTGTAAAGGCTCTCGAACCGACATTCGGCGGTATAAACCTCGAGGACATCAAGGCTCCCGAATGCTTCTATATTGAAACTGAGTTGAAAAAGCAGATGAACATTCCTGTTTTCCACGACGACCAGCACGGGACTGCAATTATTTCGGGTGCCGCTTTGCTCAATGCCCTGAAGATTGCAGGAAAGAAAATCGACGAGGTTAAGGTTGTGTTCAACGGGGCAGGAGCGGCTGGTATAAGTTGCGCCCGTTTGTTCTGCACTTTGGGTGTAAAGCGCGAAAACATAGTGCTTTGCGACAGCAAGGGTGTTGTCCGTGCCGACAATCCAAAACTTACCGAGCAGAAGCGCGAGTTTGCAACTACACGCGACTTGCACACCTTGGCAGAGGCTATGGTAGGTGCTGATGTTTTCGCTGGCGTTTCGGTAGGCAATGTGGTGTCGAAGGAAATGATGAAGACTATGGCAAAGGACCCGGTTGTATTCGCTATGGCAAATCCAACTCCCGAAATATCCTACGAAGACGCTAAGGAAGCCCGTCCCGATGTTATAATAGCAACAGGCAGAAGCGATTATCCGAATCAGGTTAACAATGTGCTTGGTTTCCCATTCATTTTCCGTGGTGCATTGGATGTTTGTGCAACCCAGATTAACGAGGAGATGAAGATTGCTGCTTCGCATGCTTTGGCAGAACTGGCAATGGAACCAGTTCCAGACTATGTTTGCGAGGCTTACAATGTTGATAAGATTGAATTTGGTCGCGAATACATAATTCCGAAGCCATTGGATTTGCGAGTAATAGAATGCGTTGCTCCTGCTGTTGCAAAGGCTGCTATGGAAACAGGCGTTGCCCGTCGCAACATTACCGACTGGGACGAATACAAGCTTCAGCTTCGTGCAAGGGTAAGAAGAGTACACGAAAACTATGCAAAGACGAGATAATTAAGCAATTGATAATTGCTAGCGCGAGCTAAAGGTTTACAATGTATATTTATTGTGGCGACGTGCTCTATAGTGCGTCGCTTTTGCATAAATATTAGACAATATTGCTTTTTTTTCTAAAAATGTAATTTTGTTTTGCGTTTGTGAAAATTACATTATCTTTGTGGCTCGTGAAAATTAAACAATATGGTTATGAGAAATATTTTACTATGTACTTTCATCGTATTTTCGGCGTTCTGCTTTGCACTACTTTTTATTGGCAACAGCTACACATATTATAATGGTGGTGTAGATGTGATGCTCAAGAACATTGCCTTGGCGGAAGGCGATACCTTATATACCGAATCGCTTACTTTGGGAGGTGCAACATTCAGTAGTTTTTGCAACAATTCCGAGACATTCAACCGTATCAGGTCGCGTGCGTGGGACTATGTTGTGTTGCAGGAGCAGAGTCAGTTGCCTGCATTTCCACCGTCGCGGGTTGAGGCGGAGTGTTATCCGTATGCAAAGCAGTTGTGCGATTCGATACGAGCCAACGATTCTTGTACTCAGATTCTGTTCTTTATGACTTGGGGACGCGAAAACGGCGACCAGAGCAACTGTAGTGCATATCCTCCTTTGT
>CAJOEG010000201.1 GCA_905233405.1 uncultured Bacteroidales bacterium
TGGTGTCCGAAACTCGGCACAGTGCTTGCCAACGACGAAGTTGTCGACGGTCTGTCGGTACGTGGTGGCTACCCTGTTGAACGCAAGAAAATGCGCCAGTGGTCACTGAGAATTACTGCTTACGCACAAAGATTGCTCGACGGACTCAACACCGTTGATTTCCCCGAACCAGTGAAGGACATCCAGAACAACTGGATTGGTCGTAGCGAAGGCGCATCGGTATTCTTCGAAATCGAAGGCCGCAGCGAAAAAATGGAAATCTTCACCACCCGTCCCGATACTATTTTCGGCGTTTCGTTCATGGTAATTGCTCCCGAACACGACCTCGCTCTTTCGCTCGCTACCGACGAGTACCGCGCAAAGGTTGAGGAATATGTAACATGGGCAAAGAACCGTTCCGATGTTGAGCGTATGGCAGAAAAGAAAGTCAGCGGACAGATGACAGGTTCGTATGCGATTAATCCGTTCACCAAAGAGCGTATTCCAATCTTCATCGCCGACTATGTACTTATCGGCTACGGTACTGGCGCAATCATGGCAGTTCCGGCACATGATAGCCGCGACTTTGCTTTCGCACGTCACTTCAATCTGTCTATTTCGCAGGTTGTTGCAAAAGAAGGAGCCGAAATTGTTCCTACCGACCAGTGGACAGAATCGTTCGATTCGAAGGACGGCATACTTATGAATTCCGATTTCCTCAACGGACTTCGCGTAAAGCAGGCCATCAAGGCGATGAACGACCGCATCGAGGAAATGGGCATTGGCAAACGCAAGGTAAACTACCGTCTGCGCGACGCCATTTTCAGCCGTCAGCGCTACTGGGGCGAACCTTTCCCGATTTACTACAAGGATGGAATCCCTTACCCACTTGACGAATCAAAACTTCCGCTCGAACTTCCCGAAGTTGACAAATATTTGCCTACCGAAACTGGCGAACCGCCACTGGCACGCGCAAAGAACTGGTGTACACCTGAGGGATACAAATACGAAACTTCGACAATGCCAGGATTTGCAGGTTCATCGGCATACTATCTGCGCTACACCGACCCGCACAACGACGAGATGATTTTCTCGCCCGAAGCCGTAAACTACTGGCAGAATGTTGACCTTTACATCGGTGGTCGCGAACACGCAACCGGACACCTTATATATTCGCGCTTCTGGAACAAGTTCCTCTACGACCTCGGATTGGTTCCAAACGAAGAGCCATACAAGAAGCTCATTAACCAGGGTATGATACAGGGTCGCTCGAACTTTGTTTACCGCGTCAGCAGTTTCGAAAAGATGGCCGAATACAAGGTTTGGCAGTTGCTGAAGGACAAAAAGTTGGGCGTTGAATTCAAGCAGGACTACAAGGATGGCAAACGCCGTTTCGACTTCTACTGCGATGAAAAGAAAATACTCATTGAAATTAAGCGCGAACATTCGCTCGAAAAGGTTGCCGAAGCATACAGCGAATACGCAAAGGACAAGGGCTACAGAATATTGCTTATCTCAATCTTCGACGTTATGAACCATATTGATGTGGTTGAACAGAAGATAAAGGACCTTGTTGCTGGTGGCGATGTTCCCGAATTCGAGGAAGGCGAAGCATTTGTTCCAATTAACCTGTTCATTTCGAAGAACATACCTGGTCGTGAAGAATTCACCGTTCCGATTCATGTTGACATCAACATTGTAAGCAACGATATTCTTGACATTGAAAAGTTCCGCCAGTGGAGACCAGACTTCAACGATGCGCAGTTTGTGCTTGAAGATGGAAAGTATGTCTGCGGATGGGAAATTGAGAAGATGTCGAAGTCGATGTACAATGTTCAGAACCCCGACGACCTTGTAGAACGCTACGGAGCCGACACATTAAGACTATACGAAATGTTCCTTGGTCCTGTTGAGCAGGCAAAGCCATGGGATACCAACGGAATCGAAGGTGTTGCAAGATTCATTAAGAAGTTCTGGAGAATGTTCCACGACGAGGACAACAATTTCTGCATCTCGGATGAAAAGGCAACTCCAGCAGAACTGAAAACTTTGCACAATACAATCAAGAAAGTTACCGACGACATTGAGCGTTTCTCGTTCAACACATGCGTAAGCTGCTTCATGATTTGCTGCAACGAACTTGGCAAGTGCAACAAGCGCGAAATCCTTGAACCGCTCTGCGTTCTCATTTCGCCATACGCACCGCATATCGCCGAAGAACTCTGGCACGAATTCGGACACGACACATCGGTTACCAAGGCTCAATGGCCGGAATACAACGAAGCTTTCACCAAGGAAACAACATTCACCTACCCGATTTCGTTCAACGGCAAGATGCGTTTCAACCTCGAACTTCCGCTTGACATGAATCCGAAGCAAATCGAGGACACCGTCATGGCTAACGACTACACAAAGAAATATACCGACGGAAAACAGGTTGCAAAGGTTATCGTTGTTCCGAAAAAGATAGTGAACATCGTTGTAAAATAATTAATCATTGACTAATAAAATGCAATCCTGCTTCTTTTTTACAAAGCAGGATTGTTTTTATTATGTGGAAAATGTAACTTTGCGCCAAAATTTCACTGCCCAATGAAAAACAAGAAAGTAATAGTCCCAATCATAATAATATTAGGTGTACTCATTATTGACCAAATTCTAAAAATTTGGGTTAAAACACACCTGATGATAGGCGAGGAAATCCACATTTTTGGAGACCGCGTGATGCTGAAATTCGTCGAGAATCCAGGAATGGCATTCGGAATGGAGTTCGGTGGAAACTGGGGGAAACTTGCACTCAGCATATTCAGGATTCTTGCCGTCGGCGGACTAATTTGGTATCTTGTGGTGCTTATTAAAAAGAAAAGCAATCTGTTTGTCATCTCGTGTATATCGCTGATAATAGCAGGAGCGGCAGGCAACCTCATCGACTGCGCCTTCTACGGCTTAATGTTCAACGAAAGCTACGGACAGGTGGCGCAGATGTTCCCCGACGGTGGCGGATATGCAGGTTTTCTCGCTGGCAATGTTGTCGATATGTTCTACTGCCCGATAATAAGATGGGGAACGCCACCAGACGAATCCATTTTCTTCCGTCCTATATTCAACGTGGCAGACTCGGCAATAACGATTGCTGTTTTCATAATGATTATCTTCTACAAGAAGTTATTGCCACCAAAGGAAGAAAACACCGCAACAGAACCCGATGGCAAAACTGAAAAATGAAAGTTCCGTTTTTTAAATTCGACTGGTTCTTCCAAGAAAACCGCGAACAAATAATGTCGGTTAACGAGGAAATTCTGTCGTCGG
>CAJOEG010000202.1 GCA_905233405.1 uncultured Bacteroidales bacterium
TGTCGCCTCGTCGGCTACAGAGCCCTTCTGAGGAACAAGCTTGTTGTTGATCTCAGCAAGATTTTTGACCGTAAGGATAGACAGCATACAGAACTCGTAAACGACACGCGTAAGGATAGGTCCGAAGATGATGAGCAACAGACCGTAACCGCCCATATAACCTGTCGGCTGGCTATAGGAAGGTTCCTGCTGTTCCGAAATTGCAGTCGTAAACGAAATCTCCTCTCCGAATACCCAGCCTCCCCGATTGGCAAATGCCTGATAATAATAGGTTGTGCCAGCTGTAAGATTGCCCACCTGATACGAGAAAAATCCGTCGTCAGAAGGCTGAACCATCAAGGTATCATTAAAAGTTCCCCGATTCAATATAAAACCGCAGATATCAACGCCATCGGTCGAAGTAACATAACCGTTCAAAGTCGCAGATGATTCTCTCACATCGGTAGCCGATTCGGTATATACCCCAAACTCCTGAATTTGCCCCATAATCCGGAAATGCCCGATTTCACTCTCAATAATACCATCTGCCGTATTTACATACGCCCTATAATAATAAGTAGTATTCTGAAGGTCGAAAAGCGCAAGCGAGAAAATTGCATCGGTTTGCCTGCACGGCATTGAATCGGTAAGTTCGTATTCGCTGAAGCCAAGCACGAAACCACATTCGTACACTTCCTTATTTCCTGCATAATAAGCGTACAATGTTACCGTGTCGCCGTTGTAATATGGCTCGTCAATGTAAACATAGTCTTCTATATGCGCCCCACTGCCCGAAATCGTCATGCTCACTACAGGACTATGTATGGCAGCCGGTATGGAATCGTCCTCAGTCATTCGCAGTGCTGCAACCGCCACCACAGTATATTCTGCCGATTCAAAGTCTTGCATTTCCAACGCACAACCGAACCTTTTTGTTTCATTATCAAATATTTCTGCATCATAAAATTCATAATCCAAGGAGTACAAATCATCAAAATCACTCTCCGTAAGAAAACGCTTTGCCCATAATCTCTTCTCCTCTTCGCTTGGCTGACCTCGCTTCACAGCAAAACCATATTGCTCAAGCATCTCCATACCTTCAAGCACTTCAGCGAAAATCAGAAAGTCCTCTCCTACAACTTCCGTGTTTGTACTTATCACAATGCGTGGATAACCGGACACAAGCACAATGTCAATATCAATCACAACATTTTCCTCCGACAAGTACAGCAGTTTGGTCGGGTCTGACATTCCCGATACCGTATCACCCTGAATAACAGCTCGTACACCTACCCAGAAGCCTACATTACGACGTACATATATGCAGTCGAGTTCAGAGGGGTCGTTGGTGTAGCGACCGTCTCCGTCAATGTCGGTAAAGCGACAATTGTAGGCAATGGTATCATCATTACCGTAGTAGATTGTTACACGAGCATCAAACGACTCTATCACACTCTTGTTGGTTGTCTTGTAGCCTCGCTTCAAGTTAAGGTTAAGCATACCTACATTACCATAGTCCAACGGATCCTTATGACAGCCAATAAATGTTATAAGAGCTGTAAACAATATTATAACTACCAGATATATTTTTTTCATACTTTAAAAATTATATAGAAAAATTTTGAGCACCCTCTTTATTCAACTATCGGTACTCCGTATTTTTTTGTATAAACCATCTTTTGCAAAAATAAGATTTTTTTTGGAAAAAAGATATAATGCAAAAGAATAAAAAAAAATATTGTGCATTGTCGCATAATATGTATTTTTGCCATTAGTATTTAAACTTAAAATTAGGTATAGAACGATGAAAAACATATTGATTATTGGTGCTGGAGGACAAATAGGTTCCGAACTGACACGCAATTTGCGAGACATCTATGGTGACAATCATGTAGTATGTTCAGATTTGCGACCGCTAAAAGGTCAGGACTATGAGCGTGGTCCAATTGAACGCATTGACTCCACTCAGGTTATGCAGATTGCTGCCGCTGTTAAGAAATACAACATCGACACAATCTACAACCTTGCAGCTATTTTAAGTGCAACTGCCGAACTGAATCCAATGTTGGGCTGGAATGTAGGCATAGGTTCGTTGGTGAACTGCCTCGAAGTAGCAAGGCTTTTCAATTGTGCTGTATTTACTCCAAGCAGCATAGGCGCATTTGGACCAAGCACACCACACGACAATACGCCGCAAGACACCATACAGCGACCAAATACCATTTATGGTGTAACAAAGGTAACGGGTGAATTGCTAAGCGACTACTACTATACACGTTTCGGTGTTGATACCCGTAGCGTACGTTTCCCCGGACTTATCAGTCATTTGACTTTGCCGGGCGGCGGAACAACCGACTATGCAGTAGAAATATACTATGCAGCCGTTAAGGGCGAAAAATTCGTATGCCCGTTAAAGAAAGGAACTTTCATGGATATGATGTATATGCCTGATGCACAGAAGGCTATGATTGACATTATGGAAGCAGACCCATCAAAGCTTGTACACCGCAACAGTTTCAATGTTACAGCAATGAGCTTCGATCCTGAAATCATATACAATGCAATAAAGAAGCACTATCCTAACTTCGAGATGGTTTACGAGCCGGAACCAATAAAGCAGGCTATTGCCGACAGCTGGCCAAACAATATGGACGACAGTTGCGCTCGTAAAGAATGGGGTTGGAATCCTCAATACGACCTTGAACGCATGACAGAGGATATGATTCTGAACTTGAAGAAAAAGTTACAATAAACAAAAGAAAACTTCTTTTACGCAACGACTTAAGCTGTAAATATTTCGTTACATAAAGACAATAAAAACCAAAAACCAATGCATTTCAATGCATTGGTTTATTATATTTGCAAAAATATTACACTCAATGTCTACAAACGTTAACACCAAGGAACTGAAGGAAATACTCGAGACAACACCGGATAAGCAGAACATTATGCTAGTCGGAAAACATGGAATTGGCAAGTCGGAAATTCTCACCGAATTCTTCGAGAAGAAAGGAATGAAAGTTACAGCACTATTCCTCGGTCAGATGAGCGACCCTGGCGACCTGATTGGTCTTCCGCGCCTTGACGAAAGCACTGGCAAGACAATGTTTATGCCGCCATACTGGTTCCCGACCGACGGCAAACCCGTTGTTCTTTTCCTCGACGAACTGAACCGCGCCCGTCCCGAAGTACTTCAGACAATAATGGACTTGGCATTGAACCGCAAGTTGGCCGGCAGAAGCCTTCCCGAAGGCAGTCGTCTGGTTTCGGCCGTAAACGAAGGCGAAGAATACCAGCTCACCGACCTAGACCCTGCCCTTGTGTCGCGATTCAACATCTACAACTTCCGTCCTACTGCTGCAGAATGGTTGCTGTGGGCTGCAGAACAGAAGGTTGACGAGCGCGTAATCACTTTCATTCAGGAAAATCCGCGTTTCCTCGACACTTGCGACAAGGCTGGCGACGAAACTGGTCTCGACAAAAGTCCCGACCGTCGCGCATGGAAAAAAGTTTCCGACTGCATAAAAGACTGCCCCGAACTGAAAGCCATCCACAAGAAAATTATTTCGGGAATCGTCGGCGCACAGGCGACTACTGCGTTCATGAGCTCAATTTCGCAAAACAGAATTTTGAGTGCAAAGGAAATCCTGATGAACTACGAAAAGCACAAGTCCAAGATTGACAAGTATATGCTTCACGAAACAGCCGTCGCAAACGAATCAATCTTCCGCTTCCTCGAAACACAGGAAATTTCCGACGACGACAAACAAACAATCGCACAGAACCTTGCCTTGTATGTCAAAGGCCTGCAATCGCCGAAGAAAAAGGAAGAATTTGCCCATTTCGTGTCGATTTACGAAAAAGGCACTTACTCACAAGCGATTGTCTTCATACTCACCGAAGCTCCAGAACTATACACACAGATGACTAATTTCATCAAAAATCTATAGTAATGGACGAGCGCATCCAGAAAATAAGCGAACGGTGGTTCCTTGTCGAGCCTGCGCTGTTCTCGATTTACTGTACCCATCAGCTTACTACAAACGTACTGATGGACTGCCCTATTCGTTGCGGGCAGGGAATGGTGGAATACAATCCGAACATAATGGACACTTTCACAGATGCAGAACTCGAAGAAGCCTTGCGTTCCGAAATGATACGCCTTTTCCTGAAACACCCTTACGAACGTCAGCCCGAAAATTCGCTTCCCGAAGCACTTTCGTTCGGCAGCGACATGGTATTGGGACAACACTACAAATTCAAGACCTTTAATTTCATTTCTGCCGACAACTTTCAACTTCCTGCCGGAGAATGCTTTGAATGGTATGTGGACAAACTGAACGAAATACTTTGCCAATCTTCCTCAACGCCAGAGAAAAGCGAAGACGACAGCGACGACAAGACCGACGGTGACAATCAGGACGAAAGTGAAGAAGATAACAACGATGGCGGAAACGGCAACGAAGACGAAGGCGAAGGAAATGATGGCGACGGAAATCCCGACAATGGCGAAAATGACAACTCTGATAGTGGTAGCGGTGAAGGCAACCCGAACGGCGAATGGACTGACGATGGCGACAACGAAGCCTCTGTCGACGACGACTCGCAAAGCGAGTTCGGCAACGGACTAGACGAAAAAAAGGACAAAAACGGGTTCTCAAAGCAGGACATAAAATCAGCCCGAGACCACTCGGCGCTTTGGGAAGAAGACGAGCTGAAGCAACAGGAAATCAACGAGATAATCACAAGCACAACCAACTGGGGAAGCATCCCTGGCGATATGGTCGAGCAGATAAAAGCATCGCTGATAGTAAAGCTCGACTACCGCAAAGTGCTTTCGAGTTTCCCTTAACGCGAATGCGCCCTAACCGTCGCAGCGGATTCGACCAGATGGGAAGCATTTACGAATTGGCTTCAAAACTGCTTGTTGCTGTGGATGTTAGTGGTTCGGTGTCAAGCAAAACATTACAGGCGTTTTACTCGGTAATTGCCCGTTTCTTCAAGTACGGCATCGAAACAATCGACACAATCCAGTTCGACACAAAACTCAGGGAACTTGAAACTTTCAAGAAAGCATCCAAAGAAATAAAAATCACAGGACGTGGCGGAACCAATTTCCAACCTGTCTTCGACTACATCCGCGAACATCGTCAGTACGATGGACTTATAATCCTCACCGACGGCTACGCCACTCCCCCGAAAGCCGATTTTCCGATGCGCACCAAAGTGCTATGGATTTGTCAGGGCGAACAAGAATACAACGAGCACAAGGACTGGATGAAAAAGACGGGAAAGGTCTGCTGGATAGAATTTTAACTCATCGTACAGAAAAAAGGACTTTGCAATTCCAAAAAGAAATAACCTCGTATTTACAAAGTACCCCATATAACAGAAACGACACAAAAAAGCCCGAAACTTCAGTTCCGGGCTTTTTGCTCATAATTATGATAACCTATTTAATCTCAAAGATCTGGCCGCTGTGAAGCAACTGGTCAACAGTCTTAACCTTGGTGGTTGCAACTGCATTGTCAACCTGCTCCTGCAACTTGGTTTCGTAAGTTGCATCGTCAACGCTACGGATAACGCCGATTGCCAGCGGGTAAGTCATCTTAGCAAGCAAGTAGTGGATGCTCGGGTTCTTGGTTGTCATGTCGTGAACCAAGATGTCCTTTTCGGTAATGCCGTTTTCACCAATCTTAACGACCTTGA
>CAJOEG010000203.1 GCA_905233405.1 uncultured Bacteroidales bacterium
CATACCATTACCGAGCGCCAAGGTGTGTGGCATGGAGCCTGTAGACGACCTTTGTAACCAGTGGCATCAGGACAAAGCCAAGTGCGGAAAACAAAATTCTTGTCGTCCAAGTCAAGATTTGTTGTCGGATAGTCGAGAACGGCTGCTTCGTGGATGTTGATGTAAAGTCCATCGGCAGTTTTCATCTGCAAAGCTGTCTGCACACCAGTCGGCGAGAAGTTTTTCCACGGCCAGCCACAGCCTTTGTGAGCAGCTTCGTAAAGTCCACGAATTTCCGATAGTTTCGATTCTGTGAAGTTATATTCTTGAGTGTCGTAGTCGCCGGGAATCCACCAGGCTGTATGGTCGCCAGTCATTGCAAATTCGGTAAGTTCTTCCTTTACCCAAAAATATACCAGCGCGTTTTCCATCGGAAATTCGTAGCGGAATCCAAGTCCGTCGTCGTAAAGACGGAAACGAATCTGCATTACTGTTGCTTTTTTCTTGGTTGAACCATCGGCACTTTCAACAGAACCTGCAGGTTGTTCCAAGGTTACCAAGAGTTCGTTGTAGTGGTTGCGTATTTTTGATTCTTCTCCCCATACGGGTTCCCAAGTCTCGTCGAAACTGCTAAAAGCCTTATCCTTGAGTACGAAAGCGTGAGCCAAGTCGTCACGCCATTCGAGGGTGAATCCCATTTTTGACGGCAACACGACAGGTTTTCCTGCGCGGTCAAGCGAATAGTAAGGGACTCCG
This sequence comes from uncultured Bacteroidales bacterium, assembly GCA_905233405.1. Classification (GTDB taxonomy): domain Bacteria; phylum Bacteroidota; class Bacteroidia; order Bacteroidales; family ML635J-15; genus Bact-19. The sequence continues at coordinate 736 of CAJOEG010000203.1, forward strand.
TCGCGCAGTTCGAATTTCAGTTGCAACTGCTTGTCGGGACTTTGTAAGGTTATAGGTTCGGCAAAAGTTTTTGAAAGAAAGCATGTTATCATGCATAGTACGAACACTGCAATTTTCTTCATTGTCAATTCAATTATATTTTGATTGACAAAAGTAAGAAATATATTGGTGATTTTTATGTGTCGACAGTTTTATTTTATCCTGTCGCCACAAAATTCCCTTCGACCGCATTTTACACAGTGGCTACCCATCCATACACTATCGAACTGGTTGATGGCAGATTCTACAATTTCGGGGTCGTTGGTAAAGATGCCTGCTTCGAAGTTGTGTTCCTGCGGACTTTTCATGCCTATTCCTGCGCCAGTGAGGTTTGCCGAGCCAATGTATGCGTATTCGAGGTCGAATATCAGCATCTTGAAATGTACGCGCGGACAAAGAACTCGCTCAAGACCAGTTGCCAAAATCGGATAGCGGTCGAAGTCGGTGCGGAAGTTTTCTCCAGGTTCCTTGGCGTGGATAAGCCGGATCTCAATGCCTTTTTTCAGAAGCGAAGCGAGAACACCAAGCATAGGAACAACATCGTTTCCTTGCTTTAGGTACAAGTCCTTAATGTCGGCAGTGCCAATCCATAAAGTACGCTTGACACTTGTAAGTTTTGCTAGCACTTCGCTGTAGTGTTTTTCATCGGCTATGTATTTCAGGAACGGCGACATTTATGAGCATGTTTTTTGTCGTTGCAAAGATATTGAAAAACATTAGTGTATGAAAGTGCGAGACTCATCTTAATTGCTTATTTTTGCGCAAAAATTTTTATTGTGTACGAATCGGTAACTTTAGGCAACGGAATACGCATCATACACTACAGGGTGAAATCCGATGTGGCGCACTGCTGTATGCTTATGAACACGGGAACACGTGATGAAAATGAACATCAGCTAGGAATGGCTCATTTCACAGAACACATGCTTTTCAAGGGGACTGGCAAGCGCAAGGCCTATCATTTGCTCAATCGAATGGAATCGGTTGGTGGAGAGGTTGATGCATATACTACCAAGGAGGAAACCTGCGTGTCGTCGAGTTTTCTTGTAGAGTTTTATGAACGTGCAGTTGAACTGCTTAACGATGTGGTTTTCAATTCTATTTTTCCGCAGCGCGAGATTGAAAAGGAGTGCGATGTCATTGTTGACGAGATAAATACCTATAAGGATAATCCGTCGGAAAATATTTTTGATGAGTTTGAGTCGGAAATGTTTGTCAATCATCCGCTTGGTCATAATATTCTTGGTACAAAAAAGTCGATTTCAAAATTTCGCACTGAGGATTTCTTGGAGTTCGTTGGCTCTAAGTACAATACCGACCAGATGGTTTTCTGTTCCATTGGCGACATTGATTTCCGTAGGCTTGTGCGTATTTGCGAAAAGCATTTGGGACAAAATGCTGTCAGTTTGCGCAATTTTGAAAGGTTACCGTTTGCCAAGTCGGTAAAGTTTGACAAGGTTGTGAAAAAGAAGGGAATGCAGGCCAATACGATAATAGGAAATTATTGCTATTCGTACAGCGATGCTAAACGTGTTCCGATGTTTTTGCTCTCGAATGTGCTGGCGGGTCCTGGAATGAACTCTCGCCTTAATATGCAACTTCGTGAACATCACGGGCTTTCGTATAATATAGAATCAAATTTCACAACATATCAGGACATAGGCCTTTTCAGTATTTTCTTTAGTTCTGACCACGAAAAGGTTGACTTTGCCGTTGATATGATATTCAGCGAACTAGATAATTTCTGCAAGAAGAAAATGGGAGTGCTTCAGTTGTCGAAGGCAAAGAAGCAACTGATAGGGCAGGTGGCAATCGAGTGCAGTTCGTATGGAAACATGCTGTTCCCTATGGCCAAGTCGTTCTTGAACTACGGAAAGGCAGAAACATTCAAGGAAACGGTTGCACTAATCGAAGCGATTACTGCAGACGACATTATGGAAGTTGCCAACGAGATTTTTGTCCGCGATAAATTCTCTTCGATAAAATACTTGTAAAATGAGCACCGAGGATATACGTTTCGAATATATTGAGAATTTCGGTTGTGTTGAAGACGACTTGCTTCGTGCTTTGGAACGTGAAACTGCCTTGACGCAGATTCATCCCAAGATGCTTTCGGGATGCTATCAGGGACATTTGTTAGCAATGCTAATAAAGATGTGCAAGGCTAAACGGGTTCTTGAAATAGGCACATACGCAGGATATTCGGCAATTTGTATGGCACGCGCCTTGCCTGCCGATGGTCAACTTGTCACCATTGAAATCAACGATGAGATAGAATGGCTGTCGTCGAAATATTTTGAGAAGGCAGGATTGCAGGACAAGATAGTGCCGATTGTCGGCGATGCTTCGGAAGTTATTCCTACTCTCGACGGACGGTTCGACTTAATTTTCATTGACGGCGACAAAACCGAGTACATTTCGTATTTCGAGGAAGCGACTTACGCGAGCAAAAGACTGTTCCCGCTGTGTCCCGTGCAACTTCCGAGCGGCTATTACTACACGTTCAGCTTCAAATGACCATTTTACTCACGGCATTATGGCGTTCAACGAGTATATTTCAAAGCGGGAAGATGTCGAGAAGATTATACTTCCTGTGAGGGATGGTCTAATGCTGATAAGAAAACGCTAATGTTTGATATATACAAAAAAACGCAACCGTTATGGCTGCGTTTTTTGCATTGTTATTTGTTATCCTAATACATTTCAAGTATCGGGTAAATGTTCTTGTCAAGCGAAAGTCTGATGAGTTTGATTTTTCTCAAGTATTCGTTATCAGTCTTGTTGATTTCGTCAACTTCCTTCTGGTATTCGCTCTTCCATGCGTCGTCGGCGAAAGTGAAGGTTCTGAGGATTGTACCTTGGTCTGGGTCGCTCGATGATGGACTTACAATCCAAGAATACTTTTTGCCTTTCTGGTAAATCTTATCGTCGAACTTAACAACGAATGCGCTGTCGGTTGTTGCGTAGTTGTCAATTACAGGTTCGCCAGATTCTTCATCGTAAATCTTCAGGTATAATTTCTTCTGCTTAGGATTTGCCCAGTTGAGAACAACATAATTTTCGATAACCATTGCATCGTCGAACGGGTCTCTGATGATGTCGCCTACAGCACGGTAAACGCCACCACTCTTACGTTCCTTCTGCGAATTCTGAATCATGTTGTTGGCAATGTAGTTGAAGAATTCCTGTGTAAGGTTGCTGTTGCCAACATCTTCGTAAATCTTGTTAAGGTCGTTTACTGAATAGGTTCCGGGAGTATTGATTCCCATAGGAACATCGTTCTTGTTGGTAAGTACAACGTACGAACCTGACGGAACTTTCAGTGAACTTTTCGACGAGATGTAGCTGTCCCTTACGAGGTTGGATTCTACCTTCTTGTCAACGATTTTAGGACTTCCAGAGAAATAGAAGACCTTATACTCACTTGTCTGAGCGCTTAAACTTATTGCGAATAAACTCAAACCTAACAATGCTGCGTAAAACTTTATTCCTTTCATCTTTCGTATATTTAAATGTTTGCGTTATAAATGAATCTATCTTAAATAATTCTAATGTTTCTTCGTACAAATACAAAACTTCGATACAGAATATCAACATAATTCCAGATGGCATCATATCAACTTTTATGCCAAACTCTCTCATTACATAATAAGAAATTAGCAAGGCTACACCAATAAGTAGGAATTGGATAGGTTTTGAGAGAATATCGAAGAACTTGGCACCGAACACATACCAGTAAACCAGCCACAAGACAAACAGGAAGGTTATTACGAATGCAATAGCGTTGTTTTGCCACGGCTCAAGAGTGACAAGGCAGTCATCATTCATAATCATACTTATGGCGTGTGCGTGAATTTCTATGCCTTTGGCATCGTATCCGTTGCAGCGTTTCAACGGGGTGAAGAAAGCATCGATTGTGTCCATTGGCGCACCCTTGTACATTCCCAAGTAGCCCATAAGAACAATTTTGTCCCTAAGCATACTCAAGTTGCACGAATCGTTAACATCCTCATAGTCAATCTTTATGAAGGGCATACTTCCGCCTCGGTAATTGACGCTTTCGAGTTGCTTCTTGTTGCGTTTTGCAAATCTCATAAACATTTCGTTGTCGTACATACTGACAATTGCTGCAGAGAATGCGTTTATGGTGACAGTGTCGTGGGTTATTGAATCCGTAAAACGTATGAACTTGTCGAATTCGCGGCAGGTGGCAAGACTGTTGTCGGATATGTGGGTAAAACCTTTTTTTATGCAGTCTTCCAGGATTATGCGTTCTTCATCCGGATCGTTCGCATAATAGACCGAGACCGAAGGATATGATTTCATCCGGTGGGTTCCCTTATGATTCATGGTGCAGCAGATATAGGATGATAACTCGCTGTTCATGCGTATGCGGTTGGTCAGGCGGTATTTTATGAAGCCGGGCAGTTTGTCAATGAGCTCGCCTGTGTCCTGCGGGCGCTCTTTTGGTGAGATCATCGCTTCGTAGTCGTAGGAGATGATAACGGGAAGCCCTTCGCTTCTGTTTTTATTGATAAGTTCATAAAGCATCAGGCCCTCCATACGGTGCCCTTCGTCCACCAAAATGCAGCTGTATCCGCTGATGGACGGAAGGGCTTCAAGTTCGGAACAATGGTAAAAGTCTATGCGTTTGAGACGTTCATTGAGCATCTTCATCTCGTCCGGAAATGACCCGAAATGAAGTATGCAGACGCGTCTGCTACCTGTGCTCAATTCCATTGCGATATCATAAAGCAGCAGAGTCTTGCCGGTGCCGGGAAGCCCCATGAAGCCCTGCATGGGCATGATTCCGTTGCGGGGATTTCGTATATTGGTAAGTATCTGCTTCTTTATATCCTTCTGCTGTGAAGTGAGGAAGTAACTGCCCCTTAGAAAACGCTCGGGATCTGTCAGGGGTGAGATCAGGTATTTTTCTTCTCTGAAGAACTGCTCGATATTATCCTCGATGCAGTCGTTCTGCCCTATGATATCACGGCAGAGGGTATTCCAGTCCGCTTCGATAAGGTTACCGCTGTTGCTTAAGCGCAGCAGCTTATCTTCGCCGCTTATGTAGGTATATGAACGGATGGATTTGTTCAGGGACGCCAGATAGCTCCGGTTCAGCATAAGCTGGCTCCTTATACGCTCCGGATCGATGCTGTGACTCTTCAGTTCTATATTGATTATGGTATCGCCGTTGATACGCAAAAGGTCGAATTCCTTACCTAACTTCGGTATCGTGTAGGAATAGAAGAAGTTGAGCCGGTCGATCCTGGTGCCTCCGCTTATTA
>CAJOEG010000204.1 GCA_905233405.1 uncultured Bacteroidales bacterium
CCCGAATTGCAGTGGGACACCATTATGCGAATCAAGCCCGACACAATAATGTGCGTGCCGTCGTTTATCCTGAAACTTATACAATACGCCGAGGAACACGGAATCGACTACAAGAACAGCAGTGTCCGCCGAATTATAGGCATAGGTGAGGGGTTGCGCGAACAGGATTTCAGCTTGAACCTTCTCGGACGGCGCATAAAGGAAAAATGGGATGTTCAGCTTTTTGCCACTTATTCTTCCACCGAAATGGGAGCAACTTTCTCGGAATGTGAGTATGGTTGCGGTGGTCATATTCATCCCGAACTGATTATTGTTGAGATTATTGGCGACGACAATATGCCTGTAGCCGATGGCGAGGCCGGTGAAATCGTTGTGACCACCTTGGGAGTGGAAGGAATGCCTTTGCTGAGGTTCCGCACAGGTGACATCGCCTCGAAACGCATCGAACAGTGCAAGTGCGGACGAAATTCGTACCGTCTTACCCCGTTGCTCGGACGAAAGAACAATATGATAAAGTTCAAGGGGACAACGCTTTATCCGCCAGCAATAAACGATGTGCTTGACAACACCGACTATGTTGAGAACTATGTGATAGTTGTAAGCACCAACGATGCCGGCACCGACGATGTTCTGGTGAAGATTGCCTTGAATCACGAACCCGACTTCGATGTTGTGAAGGAACTGAAGGACAGTTTCCGTTCGCGTATTCGTGTGGCTCCTCAGATAGAGATACTTTCGGTTGACGAAATAAGACAGATTGTTTTCCCGCCGAAGAGCAGGAAGCCCATAAAGTTTATTGATTTGCGTTCAAACAAATAAGGTTATGGCAGAAAGTTTTGATGATATGCGGCCCTACAGCGATGCCGAAATGGTGTCGGCTGTTTCTAGGTTTGTTGAAACTCCGGAGTTTGTCAAGCTGGCTGGATTTATGTTTCCAGGCAAGCCGTTGACTGAAGTTCGCGACTTTTTCCTGTCAATCAGGACGGTATATGAGCTTCAGCACAAGATAATGTTCGGAATATACGAGGTTATCAAGCAGAAAAGCATGACGGATTTCACATATTCGGGAGTGGAATACCTTGACCCGACAAAAAGTTATCTGTTTATCTCGAACCATCGCGACATAGTACTCGATGCGTATTTGCTTCAGTGCCTTTTTGTTATGTACGACATTCCGCTTACGCAGGTAACTTTCGGTGCCAATCTTATGCGCAACCCGATTATCCGTGATGCCGGCAAGTGCAACAGGATGTTCAAGGTTGAGCGTGGCGGACCGACACCGCGTGAATTCTATATGGCACTTTCGAGGCTTTCACAATATATAAGACACACAATCCGCGAAACTCACGATTCGGTTTGGATAGCGCAGAGGAACGGTCGTACCAAGGACGGAATGGACAGAACGGAGGTTGCCCTTGTGAAAATGCTTGGTCTTAGCGGTGGCAAGGATAAGGCAGAAGCCTTCGACAGCCTGAATATTGTACCGCTATCAATATCATACGAGTGGGAGCCTTGCGATGTGCTGAAGGCTATGGAACTTTGCCGAACAGCAAAGTTTGGTCATTACGAAAAAGGTTCCGACGAGGATATAAATAGTATTTTCACTGGCATTAATTCGCAGAAAGGATTGGTTCATCTATCTATAAACAAGCCTATTTCGCGCGAAGAACTTGTAGCCTTGTATTCTGAAGGTGATTTCAACGAGGCTCTTGCGCAGCTTCTGGACAGACGCATTCTTAGTGGCTACAAGCTTATGCCTAGCAACTATGCAGCCTACGACATCCGTAATGCTTCCGATGAATATTCAACGCACTATACGCCCGAATGCAAGGCAATACTTCTTGATAAGATAAATAATCTGCCAAAGGTTGACGACATTGACAGCGAAGTGCTCAGGAAACAGTTTGTCGATATTTATGCAAATCCGGTGGAGAATTGTAAGGTGTAAAAGTAAATTTGCAAACTTGTCCTTTTGCTAATTAGTCGCTCCTTAAAAACGAGCACTCCCCATAACTTAAAACCCATTCAAAACGGCGTCAGCTTTCGAGTCTTCAAGCTTCCTACGCCAGATACTTCTTCTTGTTAAATACGCTTTGAAGTTTCATCTTCAGTACACCGAAAATGGCTTCGCCGATAATTCCGCCGCTCATCTTCGACGTGCCTTTCTGCCTGTCGGTAAAGATTATCGAAACTTCTTCTATCTTGAATCCGTGCAACCACGACTTGAATTTCATTTCAATCTGGAAAGCATAGCCAATCATCTTGATGTGGTCGAGGTTGATGGTTTCGAGCACCTTGCGGTTGTAGCACACAAATCCGGCGGTAGTGTCGTTCAGTTTCATTCTTGTTATGAACCTAACGTATTTCGATGCAAAGTACGACAGCAGAATACGTTTCATTGGCCAGTTAACAACGTTTACGCCTGTCTTGTAGCGTGACCCAACGGCGACGTCGGCGCCATCCTTGCATGCCTTGTAGAGGTTTTCGAGGTCAGCAGGGTTGTGCGAAAAGTCGGCATCCATTTCGTAGATGTATTCGTAGCCATTCTCGAGGCACCATTTGAACCCTGTAATGTAGGCGGTTCCAAGTCCAAGTTTTCCCTTACGCTCAAGTATGAACAGGCGTTCAGGGAATTCGGTCATCAGTTTCTTTACGACATCGGCAGTGCCGTCTGGCGAACCGTCGTCAACAATCAGAATGTCGAACCTAGTATTGAGACCGAAAACAAAGCGGATTATCGCTTCGATATTCTCGATTTCGTTATATGTTGGTATTATGACTATGTTTTCTTTCATATCTGAAATTTGAGATTGCAAATTTAGTGTAATTTTTGGATATGGAAGAAATATTTGATGTGGGTTCATAGTTCTTCTTTATATATATTGATAGGTATACTCATTTTTTATAAGTCTTAATGTGTATTTTTTGCTGTGTCTTGAAAAATTATTCTAGTGATGATATGCATATATCACTTCACTTTCCCGAAACTCTGCGAAGAAAATGACGTTCTGGTGTATTGTAAGAGGGCTACAAAATGGCATTTTTGAGACTTTTTTGTCTGGATTTTGCTAGAAAATGGACAAAATTTTCTTTTGTAACACACTGATAATTAGTGTAATGTCAAATAATTTCAACTTTTTTGAAAAAAAAGTGAAAAAAGTTTTGGTGGTAAATAAAAATGCACTACTTTTGCAATCCCAAACGATGAGGGACGGAGGTCATCCGGAAGGCATCGGGAGGGG
>CAJOEG010000205.1 GCA_905233405.1 uncultured Bacteroidales bacterium
AAGCATTGAAAATCTGGCTTCCCGGGGGAAACACAACATATTGCTGCTTTTCGGCGACAAGGAATTTCTTCAGTTCGGCAAAATATTCGCTCGAAAATTCATCCTTGAGCCTCTCGTACCACGAATCTTCTATCTTAACTGTTTTCATCGGAATCAAACATTTTGTCAAGTGCCTCTCTCGACACAAGTTTCTCGTTAGTTATGAATATGCTCTGCATAATAAAGCCACCATACTGGTTCACCTCGTCGATTATGCTCTGGACAAGTTCTACAATGTCCTCGTGCAAAGGTACCAAAGCCGTGCAAATAGCATAGTTGCCGTCGTATTGTATTGTTTCGCAGACCGAATCGCTCTTTTCAAGGTAATACTTGGCTTCATTTTCCATAACCTTCTTCTCGAAGTCGGAAAACGGCTCCTTCTTTTTTCCTGCCAAGACAAAGATATACCTCAGGCGATGGTCTTTCCCGCCAAGCCCCGAAGCAACATATATCTTCGACTCGTCGAGCAGCGACGATTCAAGGAACATCTGGCACTGCTGGCAAGCAAGCAACGCCCATTTCTTTATGTCGTCGTCGCAAGTCTCCAAATATTTCTCAAGGAAACGGTAGGCCTCGATTTCGCCCGTACTTGCTATGGCGACAAGAAGTTTCTTCCTGTGCTGCATATCATCACAATCGGAAAGTTGCCCGAAAATCTCAGGCAAATCCATATCATGATACGACTTGTCAACATCCTGCATCATCGAGTAGAACTCCAGCTGCACCTCGGCATTTACGTTAGTCTCCACTATCCGAATCTTTTCCGGATGCTTCAGCGCAATCTGGCGCATCTGTGCCAATATTTTCTCGTGACTGCCAGTTAACTTCATTTTGCGTTTCTAACGTCAAGAATCTTACCTATAAAATACAGGTCTTCGCCAGCATATATCGGATTGAAATCCAAAATAACGTGGTCGTCGGTGATTTCATTAACAACAGCGTTCATCACAATGCCGTCCTCGTCTTCCATAGGAACAATGTCACCTTCCTCGGGCATATCCTCGGCACCAGTCTCGTCAATGAACTCCGATTTCGGGAAACCAATGAACAAATCCTCATCGATGTCGCCGTATGCCTCATCCTTCGGAATCATAAACTTGAACTCCTGTCCAGGCTCCATTCCGACAAGTTTTGCCTCCATAGGTTCCAAAAGTTCACCCTTGCCGCACTCAAATTCAATGCAGCCAGAGCCGTCTTCTTCATTCTTCGTAGAGTATGCAAGTTCCTTATTATAACCATCAAGGAACAAGTCGTATGCGACTTTTACCAACTTTCCTTCTGCTACTTTCATATCAAATATTTTAAATTTGTAATTTTAGTAATAATTATTGGAACGGCAAAGACTTATTTTATTTTTCTGAAATTTTCACATCAGACAAAATAACATCAAACAAAAAAATAAAAAAGAGAATAGAAAGAACCGAGCAAGCAAACAATATTACACACAATTCCAAGTATTGTTCAGACTTGCAAAACCTTTAGCTAATGATGTTTACGAGTGTCCTATTTATCGGCATGGTCATGCACCTTGCACCACCACAGCCACGGGGAAGTTCGCTGCCGGCAAAGGTTACAACAAACTTTTCGTAGTTGTGCATATCAACCGTACCATTGCAGACATCAGCTGCCTTAAGCACTGCAAAACCAGCCTTGTCAAGCGCCTCGATGGTCTTCCAATTGCGCTCGTAGCCGATGATCTTGCCTTCGCCCAGTGCGAAGAAATTTGCTCCGCTGTGCCACTGTTCGCGCTGCTGTGTCCAGGCATCGTCACCACCACAGACTACAGGATTAAGGTCGAAGCCCAAATCGCGTGCGCCCTGCAGAAAATTCGTTTTCTGGTGATATGTGATTTTTCCGTTATCAATCTCTATATGAGTGGTCTGCAAGTGCGAATACTTTGCATTCTTGCGAATGATTGGTTCAAACATCATGCAACGGTCCTTGTCAAGGAAGGTGAAAACCATATCAAGATGAATGAACGACTCGGGCGTTTCGGGCAATTCCTGAACAAGAATATTGAACTTTGGCTTACGAGTTTTGAAATATTCGGCAAGGAATTCAATACCTTTCTTGTTGGTTCTGACTCCATTACCAATGAACAAGGTGTCGTCGCGGGCAATCAGCACATCGCCTCCTTCAGTGCGTGCAGTCGGCTCCCATTCGCCAGCATTTATCGACTCACAACCGAAATAATTCTCGAAAATTGCACGGTAGATAATGTTTTCGCGCATTCGCACCTTGAACGACATTGTGTTCATCAGAAGCATATTGTACATTGACGATGCAGCATCGCGGGTAAAGAACAAGTTGTACAAAGGCTTCAGAATGTAGCGTTCGTCTTCGTACTTCTGCGGGTCAACTCCCCTCCTATATTCAAAGCCTTCAACGAGTTCGCGAGCCAAAGTCTTTTCGTCATGCGACAAAAGTTCATCGCAAAGGAAATCGCAATCGTCAAGCCGACAAGAAGTTTCCACGAGATTTTTCTTTACAGTATCATTCTTAAGCACTTCGGCAAGCAAATCGACGACCTGATAAGTCTTCGTCCAACGCGATAACACGCCCTCGAAATTGGCATATTCGCCATCGACCAACTTTTTGTTTAAAATATCGCTATACAATGCCTCGTGTGCATTTTCTGGAGTCATCCTCTCTATTTCGATTCCAGGACGATGAAGCAGAACCGCATTGAGTTTTCCTATTTCAGAATAAAGCCTAACCTTGTTATCCATAAATATTTTTTTAGACTACGAAGAATATCATCCAAAATATTCTCCGTCAAGCATAAGCATCGTTTTCATACGATGAATTAACTTAACTGCAAAAATAAACCTTTTTTTGTTATTTTAAAAATCCTACAAAATTTATTTAGTGTTATATAGCACAAAACTTACAGATAAATATCGAACACAATTACCATCAAGGAGTTGTATAATACGTCTCCACCGACTGGAATGCGCCATACAAAGAATTCTGGTTGTTGAGTTTCTTTACCGATTCGGTCATCTTTGCGACAAAAGCCTCAAGCTTAACCATATAGTCCTGTTCGCCGATAGTTCCGCTTGCCACCATCGACAGACCTTTCTCCCAACTTGCCGTAAGTTCAGCGTTCAGCATCTGGCGGATTGAAGCAGCGACAACCTCGAAAACCATTTCACCCAACTTGGCAGGTGTAATCGTCTGTGTTTTCTTGTTAAGGTTCAAATACTCCAATTTTACCAATTTGCTCAAAATCTCAGCACGCGTAGCACTTGTTCCAATTCCGCTTCCCTTTATCTGCTCGCGCAGCTCCTCGTCTTCAATCAACTGACCTGCATTTTCCATTGCAAGAATCAGAGAACCAGAATTATAGCGTTTAGGAGGTGTAGTTTCTCCCTCCTTTATTTCGTAACCTTTAACTGGCAAGGTTGTACCTTTGCGCAACTTGTTTACAAACTCGAAACTTCCCGAATCAACCACATCGTCCTTGTCCTGCGACTGCTTGTCATCATCGGTCTTTGGCAAGCCTGCAACTACAAGATAGCCAGCATCTTCCAGAACCTTGAAATTTGCAAACAAATGTTCTGTACCGACCTGCATATCAATAGAAACCTTGCGGTATTCGGCTGGCGGATAGAATATTGCAAGGAATCGCCGAGCAATACGGTCGTAAACCTTACGGGCAATGTCGGAACAGGAAGCCAAGTTCGGAACACCCTGTCCAGTTGGAATTATAGCATAATGGTCGGTTATCTGCTTGTCGTCGACATAGCGGCTCTTGCCAATCTTTGCATACAGGCCAAAACCTTTTATCTGCTTCGTAAACTCCAGATATTCAGGCTGTGTAGCAAGTCCGTGCAGATTCTTGGTTATCTCCTTTGCCACCGCCGACGAAAGCACTCGCGCATCGGTACGCGGATATGTCACAAGTTTCTTTTCGTACAGTTCCTGAACAATGTTCAAGGTCTCGTCGGGACTAATCTTGAACAACTTGGAGCATTCGTTCTGCAATTCGGCTAGGTTGAACAGCAAAGGAGGATTCTTTTTCTCCTTTTTCTTCTCAATACCAGCAATTTGCGCAGTTTCACCTTCGGTTTGCATAATACCGATACAGGCTTCGGCATCCTCGCGCTTGCGAAAACCGTTTTCCTTGTACAGCAATGGCGAATTAAAGTATTTCGAGCCTTCAACTGCCTTCCATTCACCTTGGAACGAGCCGTCATCACTGCCGAAACTACCCATTATGCGAAAGAATGGCGTCTTTACAAACGAACGAATTTCGCGTTCGCGACGTACAACCATACCAAGTACGCAGGTCATAACACGACCAACGGTAATTACACAATTTTTGTCAAGTTTAAGGTAATTTTTTACTGGATAACCATATTTCAACGTTAGTATTCGGCTGAAATTTATGCCCATAAGGTAGTCTTCCTTAGCACGCAGATAGGCCGAATCGGAAAGTGCATCGTATGCCGAGAGTGGTTTTGCTTCGCGTATTCCACGCAGAATTTCCTCTTCGGTCTGCGAGTCAATCCACACGCGACGGCGTTGTTTTTCAGCAGGTACTTCCGCCATCCTGTCCACAAGACGGTAAATGTATTCGCCCTCGCGCCCCGAGTCTGTGCAGACATAAATGCAATCTACATCCGTGCGATTGAGCAGAGGCTTCACAATGTCAAACTGCTTCTTGACGGCAGGAATAACCTCGTACAGATATTTCTTCGGCATAAATGGCAAGGTCTCCATACGNNCGTAGGCATCGGGATAACTCATCGAAACGAGGTGACCGACGCACCAAGTCACTATGCAAGTATTACCCTCGAGGTAACCGTCGTTTCGCGACATAGGTTCCTTGAGTGCTTTCGCAAATTCACGCGCAACACTCGGCTTTTCGGCTATGAAAAGATTCTTCCCCATTATATATAATAAGGTAGGCTATGCGAATATCTGGAAAAATAAACCCTATGCCCCGATTACACGCTTGAGGTTTGCAATCTGTGTGTTCCAAAGTTCAATGGCTTCGTCCTCCTCGTCGTCGATGACGAAATCGGTAACAATCAGAGCCACATCGTTTGTAAGTTCGTGTTCTTCAATCCTGAATTCAAAATACGACTCCTCGTCCTCCGACTCAAGCCAATGGAAACGAACCATCGACAAATCCTTCCACGCGACAAGTTCCGCCGACTCCTCGACGCCTTCCCATTCAAACGTGAAGATATTGTCATTTTCCGTAACCTTGTCGGCATACCACTC
>CAJOEG010000206.1 GCA_905233405.1 uncultured Bacteroidales bacterium
CATGAAAATTGCCGAATCAAGACCGACAACCTCTTCGTTAAGCTGAACCATTGCCTTCCACCAGTATTCCTTGATGTTGTTCTTGAGTTCAACGCCATTCTGTCCGTAGTCGTAAACTGCGCTCAGTCCGTCGTAAAGTTCCGACGACTGGAATATGAAACCGTACTCCTTGCAGTGCGATACGATTTTCTTGAATAAATCTTCCTGTGTCATTTTCTTTATGTTGTTTTTTTAAGTTTCTAGTTGAAACGCGCCATGGCGCGTTCTTACATTGAGTCGCGGCGCGCCACGACCGTACTATTATTTAATCAGTCGCAAAAATACAAATTTCTATTATGTGACGATGCTTTTATAACATTTCTTGCAATAAGAAACAACTATTTTCTGATTTATTTTGTTAAAAATCAATTAAGTACATACATTTAATGAGCGACTATTTATATTTCACAAGACTAAAAGGGATAATTCCATTGTTTTTTGTATATCAACAGAAAAGGTCGAGCATTACGCCCGACCTTTTCGCTATCTAAAATCTGGACAATTTAGAACTTCGTAACCTTTCTTACGATTACTTCGTTTGCGGTGTAGATTCTTACGAAGTACATACCAGCAGGCTGTCCTTCAAGTGAAACTGTAACCATATCCGAAGCAACATCTTCGCTTGAAACAATCTGTCCGTCAACGTTTGCAAGCTCGACACGTTCAACATTCAAGCCTTCTGCTGCGATGTTGATTACATTGCTTGTCGGGTTCGGGTAGATTGCAATTTCAGCGGTGAGTTCTTCAACTGAAGTAACGATAGTAACATCTTCATTGTCGCGAGGATAAATCTGGATATTTTCGTCGTAAATTGCAGCGAAACCACAGTTGGTGTTGTCACCGATTGTCATGTCGAGAGTCTTGAAGTTGTTCCTCAACAATGCCGAACTTCCATTCTGCGAGAATGTTACATTGTCGCCAGTCTGATCTTCGGTGTAGGTAGCACCAGTTTCAACGGCTACATTTTCAACCTTTACAAGTTGTGAAACGTAATTGTTGGAAAGAAGTTGTTCTACAGTAATAACGGTTGGAGCAACTGCGCCAGTATTCTGAGTTGCAGCAGCAGTGTTGAATGAAGGAACAAACTCAAGCATTCCGTGATACATACTGATAGTACCAGTAATGCCACCAGAAATTACATCACCTTCCTCGTATTCGGTTGTAATCTTGTTGCCTTGGTCGAAAACAAGCAAGCCACCAGTTGCGTCCTTTACATAAATGCTCTTGCCGTTACGGTAAACGAATGTTACATCACCAGTAAGAATGTATGTTTCTGCTGTATTTTCGATTTCATACAAAGCGGCAATGTTCTCGACAAAGTTCGGGAAGGTGTATCTTGCTGTTGCCACGAAGCTAACTTCTTCGCCAAGGTATGCAATAGCCTTGATTGTTGTGTTCTGGCTTACTGCAATTGCTTCGGTGTACAGAATCGATTCGTTTGTAGGAGTAGTACCATCGGTTGTATAGTAAATGGTAGCACCTTCAGTTGCGCAGGTGATTGTTACATTCTGAGCTTCCTCGTAGTATCCGGCAACTGGGGTGAATACAGGAGTAGCAACTGCACTGGTACCTAGGTCAACAAAGAAGTCGATAGCAAAATTGTATTCTTCATTACCTGAGTTGCTTTCTGCATACGCACCAAATACATTATTACCGCTCTTGAAGGCAATGCATCTGTTAGTTGTAGTTACGTTTGAAATCTTATATCCGGCATAGTTTGGAACAAGAGCCTGACTTGTAAATCCTGCAATATTCCAATCAGGATTCTGAGTACTTGAGAAGTTTGTTGAGCTACCATAACCAAGATTTGCATCAGCAGCATTTGTAAACCTATAATTGTCACCTTCAATGCTCAAAGTCCATACGATTGAGTCAACATCGGTTGAAATTATGTCGTTTTCGGCAGAAACTGCAATACCGTTGAGTTTGCTTGCAATTCTAGTCGGCGCAACATAGTAGTGGTCGGCATTGTCATCGTAGCGCGAAGCGATGATAAGTTTGTCGCCGTCATGCAACTGGTCGAGAGAAGTGATACGGGTATAGTTTACAACAACTGGTGGTTCAACCTTAGTGAAAGTTGCTTCTGCAACTGCACTGTTTGCCAAACCTTCCTTAACAGCGATTGCCTTTACGGTAGTAGTTGCGGTAAGAGTGAATGCTTCTGCATAAAGAGTTGATTCTGCTGTCGGTTCTGTACCATCGAGTGTGTAGTAAATAGATGCATCAGCGGTTTCGCAAGCCAATGTTACTTCAACGTTTTCCTCGAAATCGCCACCGTTAGGAGTGATGGTTGGAGTTGCTGCCGTCGGAACAACCTTAGTGAAAGTAGCCTCTGCTACTGCACTGTTGTCCATACCTTCCTTAACAGCGATTGCCTTTACGGTAGTGGTTTCTGAAAGGGTGAATGGTTCTACATAAGGAGTAGATTCTGTTGTTGGAGTTTCACCGTTCAAAGTGTAGTATATTGCAGCTTCTTCGGTTGCGCAAGCCAAAGTTACGTCAACGGTTGTTTCAAATTCGCCGCCGTTAGGAGTAATTGTAGGTCTTGCAACTATTGGAGTGTGGTCGCTGAGATCAACGAAGAAGTCGAGGGCGAAGTTGTAATTTCCAGCATTATTATTTTCTGCATTGCTGTTAGCATAAGCGCCAAATACATTGTTATTGCTTGCATTTAATGCTACCGAACGTCCATCATTTCCAACATTTGTAATCTTATATCCAGTATATCCAGCAACTAATGCAGTTGCAACATTTGTATATTCTGCAACAGTCCATTCCTTGTTTGATGTGCTTGTGAAAGCCGTGCCACTAGTACCATAACCAAGAGTGTCGTTTGATGCATTTACAAACTTATATGTATCGCCTGCAATCTTTACAGTCCATACAACTGAGTCAACATCCGTTGTTATGATTTCATTTTCAGCTTCTACTGCAACGCCATTGAATCTGTTGCTTGCAATTCTTGTCGGAGCAACAAAGTAGTGTGTTGCATCATTGTCGTAACGAGCAGCGAAAATAACCTTGTCGCCGTCCTGCAACTGGTCGAGTGATGTGATGCGGGTGTAGTCTACAGGAACAACAGGCTCCAACTTTGTGAAAGTAGCCTCTGCGATTGCACTGTTGTTCATTCCTGCCTTAACAGCTATTGCCTTTACTGTGGTTGTTGCCTCCAATGTGAATGGAGCAGAGTAAAGAGTTGATTCTTCTGTCGGGTCAGTACCGTCGGTTGTGTAGCGGATTGCAGCATCGGCAGTTTCGCAAGCCAAAGTAACATCAATTGTTGTTTCGAAGTTGCAGCTCCGAAAGTTGACCTTGGTAGAGATAGTACATATTGTACCGATGGGAAAGTGATATTGTCACCATCGGGTTCGTATGATAATTGCTCATTCCTATGGAACAATAATGCGTCATCGTCTTCGATTGGCGTTGACAGAAGTGGAACCTACTGGCTTAGGGTGACTAACGAATACGGATGCACAGGCGTTGATACTGTTAGCATATTGGTTATCAATGTGCCGCCATTCGGACTGCCTGATGAACTTGATTTTTGTGACGATTATGCAAGGCTGTCGTCATCTAACCATTATTTAGCTTACCAATGGAGCACAGGAGAATCAAGCGCGTCCATAGATATTTACTCGTCTGGTTTGTATATAGTTACAGTAACCGATGCAAGCGGTTGTACAATAAGCGACCAAGTAAATGCAACGAAACATTATATCCATAATCTTCCTGCGGTCGGCTGGCGGTTTGCAGTCGCGCCGGCTTTATCTGAATACTACTTACGAAACATATACTTGGAACAATGGTTCTTCCGAACCGTACATCGACATAGCCAATCCCGGAGGCTATTATTCGGTTAGCGTAACTAATGCTAGCGGTTGTACGGCAAGCACTTCGATGAGGGCACGTTTCTCCGACAACTATCCCCAAATTACCAAAATAACTTCAGGCAAAGGACTTGTAATTGTTGAAGTTGAAGGCGGAACGCCTCCTTACTATTATTCGGCAGACGGAAGAACTTGGCAGTCGTCTAACATATTTGACAATTTGCCATCCGATTTCTATGACATTATGGTGCAGGACAATAACCATTGCACCGACCAGCAGCAAACTTATCTCGATGCTTCTATTGGCATTCCTTCTTTCTTCACTCCTAATGGCGATGGTTTTAACGACACTTGGATTGTAACAGGCCTGTATATGTATCCAAATGCTAAGGTTGCTGTTTACGACCGCTATGGCAAGGAACTTTTCTCGTCTAAGGGTGCTATCTGCGAATGGAATGGTGTTTATGCAGGTCGTCCGCTACCTAGCGATTCGTATTGGTATGTCATCTATCTTGGCGAAGGAATTGTGCCGATGAAGGGTAGCGTTACAATAAAGAGGTAATTGGATAGTTGAATGTAGCATAGCAATGTCTTGTGGACTATAGCTATGCGATAAATGCTAATAATTAATTAGTAGGTTTTTGGGGTGAGGAAAGCTATAGAACAGCAGCATAAACAAATCGTATGTCGTATTTCGTAAATCAAAAATATTATTGTACTTTTGTCGTATTAACCCTTTAATATATCAGACTTATGAAAGAAATTATGCCCGTAAATGGGATTTTTGAAATGCCTGCATTGCCGTTCGAGGCATCGGCTTTAAATGGAGTTATAAGCTCAGAAACTTTGTCGTTTCACCACGGAAAGCACTTGAAGGCGTATGTTGACAATATGAACAAGATGTTGCCCGGCAGCGGTTTGGAAGGCTTGTCGCTGGTTGAGGTTGTGAAGCGTGCCGAAGGTGGAATGTTCAACAATGCTGGTCAGGTGCTCAACCACACCATGTATTTCGAGCAGTTTGCCGCAATGCGCGAAAATAACAAGCCCGAAGCTAAACTTTTGTCGCTGGTTGAAAGGGATTTCGGTTCGTTTGATACGTTCAAGACCGAGTTTGTACAAAAGGGCGTAGGTTTGTTCGGTTCGGGTTGGGTCTGGTTATCGCTGAATGCTGATGGTAAGCTAGTTATTACCCAGGAGCCAAATGCAGGAAATCCTGTTCGTAGCGGATTGAAGCCGTTGCTGACCTTCGATGTATGGGAACACGCCTACTATCTTGACTATCAGAACCGTCGTGCCGACCATCTTGCAGCATTGTGGACCATCATCGACTGGAAGGAGATTGAAGGAAGACTGTAGTTGTTTCAAATTTATAAACGATTTCAAACCACATCAAACGTAGAAACACTTTAGTATGCAGTAGTTGTTTGGTGTTATTATCTATATGTCTTGTGGATGGTATATGCAAGTTGGACTCATATGTATTTGATTTCATATATTTATACATATTAAATCTCTGTTAACCTGTTTTGCCACAAAGATATGAATAGGTGTTCCCACTTTTGTTTTTTCTTCTTGTAACTTATAATTCGTGAATTTTATGTATGTTTGCAAAAAAATATTTTGAAAAAACTTTTATTGTCCATATTGCCGCTAATGTTTGTGGTATCCTCGTTCGCACAGAAGGAGAGACCGCTGAATCTGCCTAAGTTGGATGCTCAGGTAGTGCATTTCGGTTACTCGCTTGGGCTTAATACTATGGACTTTATGATTCGTCCTGCAGATAGATTTCTCACTCAGGCAATGGATACTATTTATGGCGTGGAAGTTGGCAGATATGTAGGATTCAACATAAACATTATATCGAATTTCAGAATTGCAGAATATTTTGATTTTCGGTTCTTGCCAGGACTTGTTTTCGGTCAGCGTAATTTACACTACAAGTGCCTGAAGAAAGGTGATATATGGCGGCATACAATGATGATAGAGTCGACGTTCATCGATTTGCCAATTCAGTTCAAGTACAAGGCTGCTCGAATAAGCAACTGGCGTCCTTTCCTTACGGCTGGAGCGTCGGCTCGAATCGATATGGCGTCGCAGAAAAAAATCAAGCCAGAGGAATATCCTAAGATTCGTTTGCGTCGTTTCGATGTATACTATGAAATAGGTGCAGGAGTCGATTTCTTTCTCGAATACTTTATGTTCGGCATAGAACTGAAGGCGTCGTGGGGAATTCTTAACGATGTGATTTACGATGGTTCGCAATATGCCGACTACTTCAAGCGTCTGAATTCCAGAATGTTGATTATCTGCTTCAATTTTGAGGGCGGAAAACTTGACTTTATAAAGAAACACAGGAAATAATGCTTCACGAGGCCGATTTTATTTTTTCGCCCGAACAGTTGTTCAACAGGGCGTATGTTCTGAAGACGATTGCTCAGCGTATTGGTGTTAGTGAGGCTGATATTTCTACGTATCGTATTGTGCGTAAGTCGATTGATGCGAGGAAAGGTGTAAAATTCAATGTTCGTCTGCAGATTGCAATGCAAGGTGACGAGTTGCCCGATTTGCGTGGTAGTTTTGAATTTCGTGATGTTTCAAATTGTAGGACTGTTACAATCATAGGGGCTGGTCCTGCGGGGTATTTCGCGGCTTTGCAGTGTATTTTGTCGGGACTGAAACCTGTTGTGTTTGAGCGTGGTAAGTCGGTGGATGACCGTAAGTATGACATTGCAGCGTTGAATAATAATGGGCTGCTAAATCCTGAATCAAACTATGCTTTTGGCGAGGGCGGTGCTGGTACTTATTCGGATGGCAAATTGTTCACACGAAGCAAGAAGCGTGGCAATGTGACCGAAGTTTTGCAGTTGCTTCATTATTTTGGTGCCGATGATGATATTCTTGTCGAGGCACATCCACACATAGGCACCGACCGTTTGCATTCCATAATGCGTAATATCCGCAACAAGATTCTTGAGTGTGGCGGCGAGGTGCATTTTATGTCGAAACTTACTGGGGTAAATATCGCAGGGGAAAAGGTTGTAAGTGTCGTAATCAATGGTACTGACGAGTATTCATGTGAAAATCTGATACTTG
>CAJOEG010000207.1 GCA_905233405.1 uncultured Bacteroidales bacterium
ACACTATTCAATGTGCCGTCGCTGTTATAATTACAACTTCTCGCCTCCGACGGCATGTATTTGGAAACCAATCCTTTGGAAGCCACAGATTCGACAGTTGGGAATCCGCCAAACATATACGAAAACGCCAGTACATCAACATTGGGACGAACAACATCGCTATATTTGTACACAATTGTATCATACACAAATTCATCTTTATAGTTCCAGAGATCAGTAATTTTAGAAATATTGTCGCCATCCCACAAATATTTGTTTCCACAATCGCCATCACCACAAGCACTTAACCTTCCAGAATTGTATTCGTAGGCTGCAACCGTAACCGTATCTTCGGTTATCCTTTCTCTCTTCTTTACAAAACCATCCGAATCCAACGTAAGCGTCAGCTTTTCCTTTGAACCTTCGCATACAATTGTGCTCTTGCCGTATGTCACGGTAGCCTTTTCGGTAAATTCCGATTCGGTTTCAGCATTGTAAGTCGTAGAAACCGCAACCAAACGCCCCGATTCGTCATACTCAAAATCGACAATACGTTTCTGCCAGTCATCATCGTTTATCAACAGTTGCTTTACAAGATTCTGCGGCTTTTCCTGAACATTTTCCGCAATGCTGTCGGTTTGCTCGGTCTGATTTTCTGCATTTGCGCAACTTAGGCAAATCATGCACAACATTCCTATAACTAACATCAAGTTTTTCATAATCTTATCCCTTTTAATGATTTAACTTTTTAATAACGTGAATACAATGAAAATATTGTGTTGACCAATCCATTTATCGCTGTACCCTTTCGTAATAAATATTCTTTATATTGGAAGCAATCGTATTGTCCCAAAAATTATAGAACATAATGCCATTCGGCGAATAATATGTAAGTTTCTTATTGTAAGCCATATATGATGCGCCCTCAATCCTGATTGTTGTGTCATTAAGCAAATAATATCTGCATCCTGCCAAGCCCGAATGTCTTTCTATTATGCCCGAAGTCGTAAAAACAAGAGTATCTTTATAATCAAAAGAAACACCTTCCGACATTGAGGCGTTTACAGACCATTCTCCTAATATAAAGGAAGTTGGACTTATTGCAGTACTCCTAAATACCAAATAATTATTTTCATCCACATACAGTTTCAACGTATCATCATTTATTTTGTATGTAGAAGATTCGTTAATCCTATCCAGATATAAAAATCCATCATCACATTCATTCATATATGTCATCGTTCCTATCCTAATCGTAGTATTTACAGAATCGCAAGAGAAACGACCGTTAATCTCATTGCAACAAGCAACTCCGGATATGCTGTCCTGATAAAAATTAAGCAAAAAGGGATATGGATTAATCTGCGGCCAATGTTCCAGCGTTCTTGAAACATTATTTTCCACGAAAGCAACCAGTTGCCACGAAGTATTCGCAAGAGACTGCGGTCTCGGGTCTGATTGTTGTGGCTGTTCTCGCTGCTGTGTTTGTGTTGCTTGTGACGGGGTTTCAATTTCCTGCTTTTCACAACCTGCGACTAACATTGTTCCAACGACTATCATTGCCACCACTAATGTCATTGCTACATTTTGTAACATTGTAAGTTTACTCATAATACATTCATTTTTTATTTACATTATGTTTCTCCGCCTGCCCATCTTTACGTTGCAAAGATAATCATATTTTCTATGTAATAAAAAAAAATTACTAACAACGCACTTTTGCTGCAAACGAAATTCAAGGAACATATCATCAACAAGGAAACGAAATACTATTTCCTTGTCTTTATTCGTCAACAAAATGTGAGAGACACGCTAAATATTCGTCACAAAAACGTGCGAGATAAGTAAAATTTTCGTCAACATTTTTGGCAAATTACTGAAAACTAATTATTTTTGTAACGACATATTTTTAGGTTATGAAGCGAAATGTTTACAGCAAACTGGTGGAGTGGAAAAACAAGCCGTCGGGAAGGCGCAAACCACTGATTCTGGAAGGTGCAAGGCAGACCGGCAAGACTTGGCTGGCAAGGGAACTCGGCAGAAACGAATTTGAGTCGTTTGCCGAAGTGAACTTTGAGGATTCGGAGCAGTTGAGGTCAATCTTTGAGATGGATTTCGATATTGACCGCATATTGCTTTCAATACAGTCGGCTACAGGCACAAAGGTCGAAGCAGGAAAGACTTTGCTCTTTTTCGATGAGATTCAGCACGCACGGCGCGGTTTGCTGTCGCTGAAATATTTCCACGACAAGGCTCCGCAATATCACATAATTGCGGCTGGTTCTTTGCTTGGCGTAATCGACCACAAGGACGATTCGTTTCCTGTCGGCAAAGTCGATTTCATCAATGTGCATCCGCTTACATTCGACGAATTTCTTTGCGCACTTGGCAAGGATGGTCTTGCGGATATGCTTCGTACTCTCGACTGGAAGACAATAGAACCTTTTGCGCCAAATTATATTGAGATGCTGCGCCACTACTACTATGTTGGTGGTATGCCCGAAGCCGTGCTGACATTCGCCGAGGAAAAGGACTACAATGCCGTGCGAACCGTACAGAACAACCTGCTGAAGTCGTACGAGCGCGACTTCTCGAACCATCCGCCCAAAGAAATCGTACAGCGTATGATAATGGTCTGGAATTCGGTTCCATCGCAACTGGCAAAGGAAAACAAGAAGTTCGTCTACACAGCAGTGCGACCAAGTGCGCGGGCAAGAGATTTCGAAACTTCAATACAGTGGCTGTGCAATGCAGGCGTAGTGTCGAAAGTAACACGTATTTCGGCAGGGTGGCTTCCTCTAAAAGGCTACGAAGATGCCGATTCGTTCAAACTGTACCTTTTGGACATCGGGCTTATGGGTGCCATTGCCGGACTCGATGCCAAGTCGCTTGTCGATGGCGACGAGTTTTTTTCGCAGTACAAGGGTGCGCTTACGGAACAGTTTGTGTTCCAGCAGATAAGCGTTAATGAAGATATGGAAATACACTATTGGACACCTGATGTTGGAACTGCAGAGGTGGATTTTATAATACAGTTGGGCGATATGATAGTCCCGTTGGAAGTGAAAGCAGAAAAAAACTTGAAAGCCAAGTCGTTAGGACTATTCATAAATCAGTATGGAGCATCAAGCGTTGTCAGAACTTCCATGGCTCCGTTTGAGCAGGGCAAAACAATAACCGACTTTCCATTGTTCGCCATTATGCTTCT
>CAJOEG010000208.1:0-3159 GCA_905233405.1 uncultured Bacteroidales bacterium
TGTTTCTTCCCAAAGAAACCTTCTATCTCGCTTGACTTCTATGATGATAACCAGTTGACTCTCTTTTGATTCCTTATTTCGAACTCAGGTTAAATTATATGCGCCTACAAAATGCAAAAATAAGTTTTTTATTGTCTGACCTGAAATCTTTCTCCGACAAAACCGTTTGAAACGGCACCAGTCATAAGGTCAAAATGCTTGAATACCGGTGGTGTCGGATTGAGGTCAAAATAATCTATGGCGGCAACCGGTAGGACAAAATATGCCAGTTTGTCGTAAGTTGTGTACAGGCGTGGCAATACTGGATTGTTCTCGTATATCCAACGCTTGGTTTCATCGTCCACATCAAAGGTTACCGCACCACTACAACGCACTGAAATACGATTGTCCGCAGCAAGTATCTCAATGTTCGGATTATCCTGCAACTGCCTGTAAACCGACTTTTCGGGCGAAGTTGCGAAATACAAACGAGAACCATCGATTCGCATAATCTGGAACAAGCGCAGTTTAGGAAGACTGCCCTCGCAAGTTGCAAGGACAATCTCATTATGATTTTGCAAAAATTCCAATGCCGTCTGCATAATACCTAATTAAGCAGCCATTCAACAATTTCGTCGGCAGCCTTCAAGTCGGCAGGCTTTTCCATTATGCTTCCTGGAACATTGGCATCACCAGCCACATGAGCCTTGTAGTCGCGGAAACCAGCAGTTGCAAAACTCTTCAGATTTGTTTCGACCATCTGCGTATATACATTTACTGGACCGAAACCTGCGAAAAAGTAACCTGCCGACTTCTTATCCTTGCGACCAGCCATCGAAAAATCGGGCTGTGTGAAATCCATAAAGGAATAAGTACGGTCAAGAAACGCTTTCAACTGGGCAGGAAACTGGTCCCAATGCACTGGAGCAAGAATAAGCATTGCGTCACAAGAGTCAATTTCTGGAATCAACGATGTGAAATCATCATTCTGTATGCAGTTTGGCGTATGCTGACGCTTGCAAGCATCACAGGCAAGACACGCGCGAACATCTTTCTTGCCGATTTCGAACAATGTTACATCTGCTTTACCTTTAAGTTGTTCTGCAATGCGATTTTCCAATGCATACGAATTACCTTTCATCCTTTTGCTTCCGTTGACGATAAGAATCTTTTTCATAATCCAATTTGATTTTGAATGATTATACATAAATTTAACTATTTTCGGCACAAAGGTACTATCTTCTTGTATATCAGACAAGTAGATACTAAAAAGTAAGGCACTTACCAAAAAGTTAGTATTGGCGTTATAAAGCGATTATAGGCGAAAAAAAATACAACTTTTTCCACAGTTACTTATTTTCACACAATTTCCCAACTACACTTACTCTCTTTCGGATTCTTTTGTATTTTTGTGCGATAAAAAGTATCGAGATGCGTAAGATAAACAAGGAAGTTGACCCAAATTATTTGAATTGTCCAATCAGACAGGTAATTGACAAATTTGGAGACAAATGGTCGTTGCTGGTTATGTATCATCTGCACAAGAATGGCACTTTGCGTTTTGGTGAGTTGCACCGCGATATGTCCGACTGCTCCCAGAAAATGCTTTCGCAGACACTGAAACGCCTTGAAAATATAGGATTGATTAAACGCGCAATATATCCAGAAGTGCCACCACGTGTGGAATATACGATGACCGACCGAGGCGAAAGCCTTATACCGCACATTTCTGCTTTAATCGGCTGGTCCTTAGAACATTTTGGCGAGATTGCAGAAATATGATGACAGAATAAATCCAAAGCAATGAACATCGAGGAAGTAAGAGCATTTGCATTGGGTATCAGTCCAGAGGTTACCGAGGAGCTGTTTGCAGATGAGTGGATTTCGTGGCGCATTGGTGGCAAATGGTTTCTGCTTATGCAACTCGATGCACCAGAACCGCGCGTAGCCGTGAAACTGCCACCCGAAACAGGTCTGGAACTGCGAGACCAATATTCGGGTGTGCGTCCAGCCTACCACATGAACAAAACGCACTGGAACGACTTGTACCTAAACGAATTAAGCGATGATTTTGTAAAAGAGCAAATAACTGCTTCGTATAAGCTGGTAAGGTCAAAGTTGCCAAAGAAGCGATGAAAAAAGTTTGGTCGTTTTGAACCAAATGACTACTTTTGCATTTAGAACCAGAAAAAATTTCGTTATGGAAACTACGGCAGAAAGGAAGACGAACTTTACACCTGCACAGATTGAGGTGCTGAACGCAGTTGCCCATTTGCGTACCGAAGAAGAAATCAGAGGCTTGCGACAGGCAATCTCCAATTATTTCTTTGACTTGGTTGACAAGGAAATGGATCAGTTGTGGGAATCGGGCGAATGGAACGAACAAACGCTCGAAGACCTTAAAACCGCCCACTATCGTACACCTTACAAAAGTTTCCAAAAGTCAATGTCAAAACAATAGACCAATTTATGACTGAACTTTGTGAAGGCTGACCTATAGAATGGATAATGCATAGTCTATGAAACCCAAAATACAAATTGAACTTGTTGACAAGAAAGGTTCGTGCAACTGCCATCGCGGACATAAAATCGGTGACATCTGGGACTTTGACACCCAGCGCGGTGAGATTTGCCCTATGGCTATGCATGTGCTGTTCCCATACATCGACATTCTACGCTATGGCGGTACGCTACCACGCATGACCGACAATTCCATTTGCGTTTGCTGTCCCGATGCCGATGTAATTAATATCTTTAAGATTACAAAGGTGGAATAACAAAAACTGCCAATCTAAATTCGTAAACCTTTAGCTTGCGCAAGCAATCCCCACTACCCTGCCATAACATATCTGCGAACTCCGTCTTCGAAATAGCCGAACTCGCAAAATGCTGGATTTTCGGAAATGAAAATGCTAATGCGCAAATTGTAGTTGCTACCGTGCGACAACACTCCGCAGCCCTTTCGGGGCGTGGGTGGTGCTTGTACATTCGGTTTGAGGCGTTGCCTAAACCTATTGTGCTTGCTGGGCTTTCAGCCCGTAAAAAACAAGGTTGCAAATATGAAAGGACAGAAGCAAATATGAAAGGGGCGGATGGAATCCGCTGGGAAGAGACAGAACATTTGTGGAATAAATTTAGTACAAAAAAACCGCCTATGGCGGTTTTATATCTTACCTACCC
>CAJOEG010000208.1:3198-5756 GCA_905233405.1 uncultured Bacteroidales bacterium
CGCACCGCACTGCAATGTTTCCGCCGCTTTGCGCGTTTTGGGGGAGAACAAAAGATTAGTTCTGTGACTGGCAGACAGCGCGAACAGTTAACCCATAGTAGCGGTAGTCGTAGCCCATGCCGTAAACGCCCGAATCGAAGACGAGGTACCACGCGTCGTCCGTATTGTCCGAGTAGAGCGAACTCGACCAGTAGATGCCGTAGGAGCCATCGTGGTAGAGCTCACTATAGTAGCGGTGGCCGGCAGCGGGCAGGAAGATTGAGTTGCCGTTAGGTCCGGTGAACAAGCGTCCGTTTACGCCGTTCTGGGTTGTCCAAGTTACGGTACAGTTGTCAATCAATTCTTGCATTTCAGTCTGTGTTGGCATTCTCCAGACTGCGCCCCAGTTGGCGGTAGCAGCATCATCGGAAGCCTCAAGGGTTGTAAGATTATCGGTAAATCCGTTGTTACCATAGCTTGAATTATTGCAGTACTTAGTGAGAGTATTGTAATCGCCGTTACAATATCTATAGGTACTCCAGTTGTAGGTTTCCTTCGGTGTGGTTTCGCCCCAAGCGAAATAGTCGCCGTATGCAGTAGGTGTGCTTGCGCCTACATTGCAAGTCGCCCAACGAGTGCCGGAAGGCAAGCCGAGGTCAACATAGCCGTATCCGTTGGTATAGCCTGTTGGCTCGCTGTAAGTGGCTGAGGCTGTTCCTGCACTTTCCCACATCTTGTAGGTGCCGGTAATGGTAATAATACGATAACCATCATATTCAGACACCTCAATGGTTGAATTTGTAACATGAATCAAATATGTTCTGCCATTGTAAACTGTTGCCAATACATCGTTGTAAGTCGCAGAAGCTTCTACACTTACACCTCTATACACAGTCGCTTCCGTTTCCGATGTTAGTCGTGCATTCAATGTATTTATGTCTGTAATTGCATAATCGGCTGCATTCAATATATATAGCCTTGCTCCTTCCACCGGTTTGATGTTGGCATAAACCACTTTTGTTTGATTTCTATATTCCAAACCGAATATATCAAGACCAGTAGCTGCTGCACCACCTTCTCTTACCCATTCAAAAGTACCTTCGGTATAATTTCCCGGCTGTGGAGTATCTCCGCCGCCAATATTTTCGGGTCGCCTTGCCTCCCATTTGCGGGTAGTGCCGTTGTACACAAGTATGTCGCCGTCCTGTGCGTTTGCAACATCAATGTCGAAACCTTCGAGTTTCTGCGCTATGAGTGCATAGTTTGCCGAGAATGCATAAAATCCGCTCGTAAGTTCCAAATAGCCAAGGTCAATGAAATCGCCGGCTATCTGTGCCTGATATTCCACATGCATCCAGTAGTTGCCGTTTTCCCACGGAATTTCCTCGAATGGAGTATTGGGTGCTCCGTTGCAAGCGTAGGCAAGCACATTGCGGTTAAGCTGGAACGACATGAAGCCGTTGGCATTGGTGGTAGTCTGGTGCAGTGCGCAATACACGGGAGTACCATTTTCACCACCCTCGTAGAAGGTAAGGCGTACATTTACTGCTGTGTTAGCAAGAAGTTCGTTGTTTGCATCGCGTACCGTTGCCGAAAAGTTCACCGTCTGAGGTACACTTTGTGCGAATGCTGCTGCACTGAGCAGAATCGCGATAATGATTGATATTAATCTATTCATATTATTAATTTTTTTGGTTGTTTCTGTTGAATCGCGCCATGTCGCGATTGTACAATTATCAATTATTCATTATCAATTATCAATTGTCCATTGTCAATTACATTTTCACCATCTTCGCTGTTGCCTTTCCCATTTTAATAAGGTATGTCCCAGACTTCAGAGCCGACACATCGAGCGAAACTTCGCCCTCGCCTACCCTCTGCGAAAGCATCAGTCGTCCGCCGAGGTCGTAAACCTCTACCGTAGCATCCTCAGCGAGCGATGCCGTCTCACCGACGACAATGTTCACAACATAGTCGACAGGGTTAGGGTACAGCGAAATGCCCTCGGCAATGGGGACACGCCCGTCTTCAACCGACTGCGGCATTTCATCTTGAAACACTTCCTCGCCATATTCCGAGGTTATTGTCAGCGAGCCGCCGGAACCACCTGCCGACAGGCCAAACGGAGCACCCACTACGGGCTGGAAACTGTCGTTTCCGCCAGCAACAGACTGGAACGACACGCGCTCAATTGTCTGAGCATTCGCCGCTGAATACAAAAAGCCCGCTAGCGACACGACTACAAAAAACAAAATAAATGTCCTATTCATATTCATGAATTTAAAAGATTAAACTTGCAACTGCGACAGCCATCACAGCACAAAAAACTATATTGATTTTCAGACCTGTATTTTTCTGAAGAAAGAGAGAATATTTGATTGATATTCAATACATCACAAGAAAAACCTAATACTTTTCCTGCAAAATCAGTGTCAATATCAGCACCGTTTGAATACATCAACCCATACCTTATACGAAAGGCAAACTTACATAAAAAATCTGATTTTTATGCCAGTAGATAAAAATTAAAAAAGTCAAGCCACATTTGCTATCTTTGTAAGCGGAGTTGACATAGCGGT
>CAJOEG010000209.1 GCA_905233405.1 uncultured Bacteroidales bacterium
CGAAGTCGAAGGAACTTGAGCCGTTATAAGTAAGCACCATTTTCGACTTGCTGCTGATAAGGTCGAGGGAGTAAATGCATCCGTCGCCCGAAGTCAGTTCTGTTGTGATGTACAAACCCTTGAAGAATTTTACGAAATCCGCGTTACTCCAAGTTTCCTGTCCAACGTTTTCCTTGACGATATCTTCGACTAGTTCAGCAGGCATTTCAATTTTCATTACACTGTCGGTGCCGAAATTTATGTCCGCTGATGTCAGAAGTTCAAATTCCGTTGCGGCAAATTCTTTGTCCTCATAGTAGGTAGAGTCGTATGAAATGTCGGTCAGAAGCCTGTTCACATTTATTGTCATTGTGGAATTTGCGTCGCCGTACTTGTTTGCGTATTTCAGATGAAGAGTAAGTTTTACACCTGAAAGGTCGGCGGTGTCTATTTCGCGGCTGAACTGCACATTGGTTGTTGACAGAAGAGTCTGAAATGCACACGAAGCGGTAGTCTGTCCAAAAATCGGGTCGTTGATTACACCTATGGGATTTATGGTACGGTTGTGAGTCTCGACGTGGGTGTCCCTAACGGCGTAAGTCTCTATTCCCATTGTGTCGCAGACAAATTCCATCATATCGCTGCTTGGCATTATGCCAGTACCTATTGCAGAATCATCGTCCTTGCACGAAACAGCAAGAACTGTCATTAGGATGGCAAATGCGGACAGAATAAAGAATTTTGAACCAAAGATTTTTTTCATCATCTTTATTTTTCAATGACGGTCGTGTAGAAACTATTGCAGTTTTCAGCCAACTTGTCGTTTTCCGAGTATTCCATCATCGGCTTTCCGCTTTGCTTTATATAGTCGATTATTTCTGGGTTGATGTCATTCGAGCCGAGTATAATGCCGTCGGAATAGTCGATTGCGAACTTTGTGAGGTTTTCCCAAGTTGGTTCCTTAATTCTTTCAAGGTCGTCCATTGTGACTTCCTTTTCGATAAGTTTCCGGGCAAAATCCTTGTCGATGCTACCTGTGAAACTGTCGTTGTAGATTGTGTAGACAACCTTGCAGTTGTTGGCGAACAGCGGGTCGTACTTGTAAACTTTTCGCATCATGAACGGGAAGATTGCCGAGAACCATCCGTGGCAGTGAACGATATTTGGTGCCCAACCGAGTTTCTTCACAGTTTCGACAACACCCTTCGAATAGAAGATGGACTTTTCGTCGGCGGTGAAATTATCCTCGCTCTTGTCGGTTACCATATATTTTTTCTGGAAAAGGTCTTCGTTGTCGATGAAATACACCTGCATCCTTATGGGCTGAATAGAAGCAACCTTTATTATAAGCGGATGGTCGGCATCGTTGATGACAAGATTCATACCGCTAAGCCTGATTACCTCGTGAAGTTGGTTCCTTCTTTCGTTTATTACACCGAATTTAGGCATAAATATGCGTACTTCGTTTCCGAGTTCCTGTATTCCCTGCGGAAGTTTCCTGCAAGCCAACGACATTTCATTTTCAGGAACGTAGGGTGCTATCTCTTGTGTTACAAATAAAACTTTCAGTTTCATAAGTTGTGTTTTTATGTCCAATTTAATTCAAGGCACAAAAATAATAAAAATTTTTTCAATACGAATGCACAGAATAAACGAAAAGTTTTGGAAAATATTGTGTAGGCTAATAGGCTTGTTCTCCCCCAAGCGTTAATGACCTTAAAGTTGTTAACGACCTTAACGCTTGTGGGGGAGGACTTTTAGCCTTTAGCCTATTGCCTAACAAAAAAATAATTTTGCATTATTGGTTTTTGTAATATCTTTGCAAGTTGTAAAACGAACAATGTTCGAATGTTTAATTAATTAATAATAAAGTATGTTTCAAGAATTTTTTACTGAACACCGAACGCTGGTGTTTCTATTGGGAGTCATAATAGTAGTGCTGCCATTCTTGGTCTATTATGTGATTACAGCACTTAGACATCATCCTAAAGGCTTGATTGCTGCTGCATTGAGCAATATGGGTGAACGTTTCGGCTACTACATTATGAATGCTGTGTTGGCCTTGTTCATCGTTTCAAAGTTCGGACTTTCCGATGCGCAGGCAGGTGCTATTTATTCGGTGTTCTACTGCCTCATTTACATATTGAGTTTGGTAGGTGGTATAATTGCCGACAAGACGCAGAACTACAACCGTACTATCCAGTGGGGTCTCATTGTGATGGCTTTGGGTTATGTTGCATTGTCTATTCCTCTGTTCGGAACAGATGCCAACGGATTTATCGTTGATGGCGGTGCAAGTTGGTGGACAATCCTTATTGTTACTTGTTTGGCACTGTTGCTTATTGCTTTTGGCAACGGTTTGTTCAAGGGCAACCTTCAGGCTTTGGTTGGCAAGATGTACGACAACTTCGAAGCAGAAGCAGCAAAGAAAGGTCCAGAAGCATTGGCAGAAGCCAAGGAAAGACGCGACAGCGGTTTCCAGATTTTCTACGTGTTCATCAACATCGGCGGTGTTATCGCTCCGTTTATCGCTCCATTGATTCGTGAGTGGTGGTTGAAGATTCACAATTTTGTTTACAATGCAGATATGCCGGCTCTTTGCCACGATGTCATCAATGGTGGCGATGTTACCGAAAAATTCACAGCAACAATGTCGCAGTCTGTTATTGACCCGTCATTGGTTCAGGGTACTACCGAATTCTGCTCGTCATACATCGATGTATTCAACTCAGGTATTCACTTCTCGTTTATCGCATCGGTTGTTGCAATGGCAATCTCGTTGACAATCTTCCTCATTTCCAAGAAGAAATTCCCGCAGCCAGCAAAGAAAGACACTACAAAGGTTGTTGAATATACAGCAGAAGAAAAGGCTGCAATGGCAAAGGAAATCAAACAGCGTATGGCTGCTTTGTTCGCAGTTCTCGGTATTGCAATCTTCTTCTGGTTCTCGTTCCACCAGAACGGACAGTCGCTGTCGTTCTTCGCTCGCGACTTCGTAAGCTCCGAGGCTGTTGCTCCAGAAATCTGGCAGGCACTCAACCCATTCTTCGTAATTGTGCTTACACCTATAATAATGATTGCTTTCGCAGCGTTGACTCGCAAGGGCAAGGCAATATCTACACCTAAGAAAATCGGTATCGGTATGGGTATCGCAGCATGTG
>CAJOEG010000210.1 GCA_905233405.1 uncultured Bacteroidales bacterium
AGAAGCATCCTCGTGAGTTCTTCCGAGAACGGCTTGTCGGCCATATAAGTTTCTATCTGATAGTCGATAAGGTGTCCTACAGGATAATTTGCGAGATACAACGGAGAATCAATCATGTGCGAATAAATTGCAAGTATCGGAGAATCCTTTACGCCAAAGACTTGTGCGTAATACTTGTTCCATACATCCTTTGCAATGGAAACCACCGCATCGCGAAGTTCCTGAGCATTGGCATCCTGATTTTCGTACATCCAGCGCCAAGTGTATAGGTCAACAAGTGAAACGCCCATAATCTCGTATGCCGACCAGCAATTTTCCAATGCTGCCATTGCTTCCTTTTCCTCCGAAGCATCACCCTTCGCTTGTCCGAGCAACTTCAAGTCGCGACCTTGGAACATAAATGCAACAGCCTCGGTAAATGCGGTATTCGGAATGCCCTTCAGCATATAGTAGTCGATGTCATAAAGCGTAATTGTCTGCTCTACGCAATGTCCAAGTTCATGAACAGCAATATTGTAGCCCTTGTAGTCCATACCCGACTTTGCAATCCTTGTACGCAGGTGAGCCACATCGCCCTTCATCTCGCTGCCCCAAGCGTGACCAGCACCACGGGCAGGGTCAACACTGATTTTCGATGCAATGTAGTTTGCTTTTTCGCGCGACCAGCCCAAATCGGTAAGTATTCGCGGAATATCACGGCCAAATGCCAACGGACTAGGATAACGCTGACGGGTAATGCGGTCGAGTTCAGCCTCGTTCATGTCGTTGCGGGCTGTAAAACCATTGTACCAGATGTCGTATGGCTGCAACGGACGACCAAGACGACTTGAAACCAACTGTCCGACCTGTGCAATTTCGGGTGCGGAAATAAAGTCGATGAACAACTTTTCCACCTCATCCTGCGTAAGTTCCATTGTCTCGTCGAAAGCCCTTTCGATGTAGGTCGGATAAACCGAATTGAACTTGTCCATTGCCGACAAAGCCTTGAAATTGTACAATATATGTTCGTAGCGGGTATATGGTTCGGCAGGACTTGAAACCTCTGCCCCATCCTTGTACAATTTGTTTGTACGCGGATTCCACTGGTACTTGTCGGAGTTGATTACATCCTGCGGAATATCCTGATTTACAATATGCAGCATCACATCATAAATCATCTGCTGCTTTTCGAGTCCGTGTTCCGAATCGGAATAGTCAGACTTCAGTTCGTCGCGCAGATTCCAGTGGCTGATGAGTTTCATGTCCTTTGGGAACAATGTCTGTCCATTGTTATCCACGAGATTTCCCATATAAATGTTGTAGCTCGATATGTAGTTGTCGGCGTTGGTCATAGCCACATTGGCAGCCTGCTCGTATTCGGCCGGTATGCGCGATGTAAACTTGTCGCCCAGACGAGCATACGCCCAGTCCTGACGCGTCCACTTGTCGCAGAGGGCATTCTTCTCGGCAAGCGAGTACGACGGGAAGTTAAGCACGATGTAGAACGCCATCTTGTTGGCGAACAAATCGTCGGCAATATGCGCCGTGGTTGAATATGCGCCCATAGCCTCATCGACAAAATCGACTTCGCCCATATCAAGGTGCAGAGGCTCCATCAACTTGATGGTCATTGTGTTGCCATAGCCGTAAAGGATTTCAAGGTCACGCTCGATTTTCTTGTAGGTCTCGAAGCGCTTTGCCGAATCAAGCACAAAGTTTGTCATACAGAAATCGTAGAAGTCGTCGAGCGAACCATCCTGCTCCTGCCACAAGGCAGCCACCTGAGATACGCCCTTCTCTATGCGGTCCGACTCCTGTCCGTTGCAGAACTCCTTCAAGCTGCGGACTGTGCGCTCAATGTCGTTCTGCGGAATCCTAAATTCGGCGACCACTGCGCCATTATCCTTGCTTGAATCCTTGCACGAAACAAATGCAACCATAGCCAAAACGATTAATGGGAAAAGTATTTTTTTCATATAAACAATTTTTAATCAGCAATATTCTCAAAAAATTTCATTTTCACTTCAAATGAATCATATGCAAAGGTAATGTTTTTATTATAGCGATTTTGCTGTATATTAATTATTTATTTCACAAAGTCTGTTTAATATCTAATTTGAACTAAAATTTTCTCTGCATATCTTCCAACGATAAACCTGCCACGCTAATACTATTTTTGTCAAATATGTGACACAAAAGAACTTAGTTCTTTCATAATTTTATGGCGGCAAATTTTATGGTCATAACATTTGCTGACAAAAAAAAGACAGCATTGCGCTGTCCTTGATTATCGCATGTTTTGTGGTTGTATCTGTTAGGGATAGTTGCAACCCGCATTGTCACAACTTATTTCTACGATATTATTCTTCAACCAATTTGTCTGCAAAATCAGGTAGAAGTTTTTCAAATTTCTTGCGACTTCCGATAGGTATGACTATTTGTTCAAGAGACGGACACATACTGAAAATTTTTGCTGGATAAGGATAACTCTCAAGATCATTATAATCAATTTCTTCTAATGATAATGGCAATTTTACAGACCTAAGTCTAGCACAATTGCTAAAAGCTGTAGCATTTATTTTCGTAACACCTTCAGGTATAACAATATTTTTCAAATTAGAGCATCCGTAAAATGTTCTCCATGGTATAACTTTTATTGCTTTAGACAAAACAATAGTCTTCAAGTTTTTACAATCAGAGAAAGTACATCCACCCAAAAATTCGTCTCCAAGCGATTTTACTGTTGACGGCAGTGTTATAGACTCAATATTTGGGCACTCAGCAAATGCCCCTGATTTTATTGTTGTAACCGTTTTGGGAATCGTTATTGATGTTATTTCGCTACGCATAAATGCCCCATGATCTATTGTTGTGACTGTATAGGAATCCCCTTGGTCTTTTACATTCTCAGGAATAACTAAAGCACCCTTTGCTTTTTTACATTCAACAGACACTGTACTTGATGATGTAATACGACAATCAAGTTTGTTGCCAGAAGGCAAAGTAATGGAAAAATCTTGTGCATTTGCTAATATGCAAAAACAGATAATAAAAATGTGGCGTATGTGTCAAAAAGAGACCTGAAATTGCTTTGAAAATGTTATATGTGTCAAAAAGAGACCTAAAACAAGCTTGAACTATTTCTTTTTCAAAGGC
>CAJOEG010000211.1 GCA_905233405.1 uncultured Bacteroidales bacterium
CCATTTATGGAATGTCGGCGCTTCGTTGCGAAATTCTACCGTATGTTCTCCAGATGGAATTTCCATTGCCCTCAGCAAATAATCCGCTCTAAAATATTCTGCTGGATTTCCGTCAATATACGCACGCCAATCCGTACTGTAATAAATTTCAGAAAATACTGCCAACGCATTTTTGTTTGTACGTACAGAATATTTACGCGAATTTGGATTGTACGGTTTTTCAGTAACTAATGAAATCTCCGCTGTTGAGTTATAATCGAAACTAACCGACAATCCGCTAAATTCATTTTTGTTTACGATTGCCGTATTTTTTAGATTCTCGTCATTTAGAGCCAAAATTTCCTCGTTGACAGAATTTACAAATTTCACAGAATCCACAAACCATGCATTACCGTACGCATCGGCATTTCTCCTAACCTGATATTTGCCATCCTTAAATTTTAGGAAATATCTGATATTCAGCATGTTCATTACATTTTTGTTGTAATGTGCCAGATAAAATTCTATAACATCCTGATAACGCGCAAGTTTCACACCACTATAACCACCAGCCGAATGATGGAAAGCCGATGTACGTGCATCGTTGAAAGCCGACCCATATTTGGGCTTTATGTTGAACACACGATAGTCAACATCGTTGTTCTCGGCGGCCATCTGGTAAATCTGCTTATCGCCATCGTCGGGTTTAAAGTCCAACGAACTCTCCTTCACATACTTATCATCATTAAGATACCTGCTATCCACACCTATAAGGTCGATAAGCACCAACACACCTATTATCGTAGCAATTATCTTGACATTCTTGAACTTATCGTTAATGTACAACCATAACACAAGTGCAACTGCAAGCACGAAAGCGAAGGAACGCCACGCATCAGCAGTCATAAGGCTCTGACGGTCAGCAATCAAAGCATTTCTAACTTCCTCTGATAATGCAGAGTCCCCTGCTCCACTGAAATTGCACACAGAAGCGCCCGCTATTGCTACCAACAGGCAGATTATCAGTGTTATACCTGCAGATATATATAGTGAAATATTGTATTTCTTACGGTCGGTTTCGGAAAATACTTGTCTCAATGCCAGCACAGCCAAAACCACTGCCGAAACGCTTGCAATAACAAGGCTCATCGATGGCGACCTAAATTTGCTGTACATAGGAAGATAATTTCGTAATAAATCGTTGAACCACGGTAAGTTACTGCCCCATGCCATAACGATTCCAATTATAGTCACTGCAAGCAGCCACCAGCGTTCTGGTCCTTTCACTACAAGTAATCCGAGCAAAAACAGGAAAACTATAATTGCTCCGAAATACACTGGTCCCGATGTAAACCGCTGATTTCCCCAATACAACGGAGCAATCTCATCCTTCTGCAACTTGTAATATGCCGAGTTTTTCGACACAGGTTCGTCAGAACTGCCCCCATAGAATCCAGGGACAAGCAGAGTCATTGTCTCCGCCTTGCCGTAACTCCATTCCGAAGCGTATTCCGCATCAAGTCCATCACTTTCAACTGCTTGATTTTCTTCTGGATAGATGTCGTTTGGTCTAATAGTCAGTTCCGAACCGCCACGCATAGTCTGCTTCACATACTCGGCATTAACCATAAAGTACCGCGATGTTGACAATAGAACAAGCACCGCACATATAGCAAGCCCCCCTACTCCTTTCGCAAAATACTTAAATTCCTTATTTTTAATGGAATACACTAGATATACAATTCCAACGACAACTGCCATCAGCAATGTATAATAGGTAATCTGTATGTGGTTGCACTGGATTTGAAGTCCCAACGCAATGGTAAACAGCAACATTCCACACAGATATTTTTTTCGGAACGCGAGAATCATACCTGCCAGAATCGGAGCAATCATCGATATTGCCCACGCCTTGGTGATATGCCCTACCGCAATGATTATTATGTTGTAACTTCCAAAACCGAAGGCAAATGCACCCAATAGACTCAACCACGGCTTTACTCCCATTGCCGTCAATGCCACATAAAAACCGAGCAGGTAAAGGAACATTATTCCCCAGTCGCAGTTGCGACCTTCGGGGCCTTCGCCGATAAATGTAAGCGTAAGCACATATTTCAACGGCTGAAAAATGTTCTTCGATGGAATGTTATGCATCTGATACATAGGCATTCCACTGAAAGCAGAACTATTCCAGTAGGCATCTTCGCCAGTTTCGGCCTTGTATTTTGCATATTCCGTTGACGACCACCTATAATTTATTACATCGTCTTGACTGATAATCTTGCCGTTAAGAATTGGATGCATATACACAACAGACACAACAAAGAATAGCAGCACTATGCCTGCGTGAGTAATAATCTTCTTTGTCAACGGTTTGATTGTCACAATATTCACTCCTTTGTTTCTATTGAAGTCTTTCCTCTCCAATAACCCATTTTGTCAACGTATTCGAACACTTTTTCTGGCATAAAGAATCGCACATCCTTGCCCTTGCCTATCGAATCACGTATAAAACTCGACGAAATTTCAATCAGGGGTGCATCTACGATTTCTATGTTAGAGTTCTCGTATTCAACAATTTCGCAACCAGGACGACGATAGACATAAACCTTGTAGTCACGCAAAATGACATCGTAGTTTTTCCACTTGTGGAAGGTTTCAAGGTTGTCGCCGCCGATGAGTATGCTGAAATTGTAGTCGGGATATTTTTCAGAAAGGTATGTCAGTGTGT
The DNA here is from genome assembly GCA_905233405.1 of uncultured Bacteroidales bacterium. Classification (GTDB taxonomy): domain Bacteria; phylum Bacteroidota; class Bacteroidia; order Bacteroidales; family ML635J-15; genus Bact-19. Next base: position 2,711 of record CAJOEG010000211.1, read on the forward strand.
TGATGGTATAGTTCGGCTTAGGCAGATAGAATTCCACATCCGAAACTCTGAATTTCGGATAGTTGCCTATTGCCAGTTGAACCAAATGTTGACGCACGCGGTCGTCAATCAGCGTTGTTGATTTTTTTAGCGGATTGTGTGGCGTTACCACAAACCAAAGTTCGTTAACATCCGTATATTCAGCAAGATAGTTAGCAATGGCAAGATGTCCGATGTGAATCGGATTAAACGAACCGAAATAAAGCAATATTTCCCGTTTATTTTGCATCGAGCAGTTCTATTTCAAACACTAAAGTACTGAATGGCGGAATCACGTTGCCATATTTCTGGTCGCCGTATGCCAGACGGAACGGAATTATCACA
>CAJOEG010000212.1 GCA_905233405.1 uncultured Bacteroidales bacterium
AACAGCCATCCGCAACGACAGGATTTCACTTGTTCGCCGCGACGCAGCCAAATCATTGGTTTTCATTCTAATCGGAGCATCCATTGCATTTTTCGCCATACGGAAAAAACTAAACGACAAAATCGTAGCAAGCACCCTCGCCGTACTAGTACTGGCAGACTCCACGATTGTTAATTTGCGCGACATCAGCACAGAAAAGACAGAAGCCGCACCTACACAAAGCATTGCCGACAAAGCAATACAAGGCGACAATGACATTTTCCGCGTGCTCGACATAAGTTACGATGCCATACAAAACGACAATTCAACTTATCTGAAATTCAACTCGTTGGGTGGCAGCGACGGATATTGCCCAAAACGCTACAAGACATTCTGCGACTCAATTCTAAACAAAGAACTTGCCCTTACGCGATACAACATTCTGTCGTGGGCGCAAAGGGACGGAATGACGCAGGACGAAATTCAGGAAGTCTTCACCAGCAAGTACAAGTCCCCTATTCTCGATATGCTCAACGTAAAGTACATTATACTTTCGGAAAGAGCAGAACCTCTTGTTAATCAACATTCTTCGGGCAACGTATGGCTTGTTGACAGCATCAGGTTCGCAAACTCCGAAGACTTGGAACTTGCCAAACTACAGCACATCGACACGAAAAAGACCGCCATCGTAAACGAACGTTATAAATCGGAATTTGCTGATGTGGAATTTGCAATCGACAGCACCGATTTCATAGAATTAACCTCGCACAACAGCGACACACTTAAATACAAGTCATCGTGCAAAGGCAACAGACTGGCAATTTTCTCCGAAATTTTCTACCCCAAAGGCTGGAAAACAAAAATTGACGGAGAAAAGGCCTCTTTCTTCAGGTGCAACTACATTCTGCGCGGAATGATAATCCCTGCAGGCACACACGAAATAGAATTTGCCTTCGAGCCGAAGACAGCCAGAACAGGCAGAATCGTCCCGTTGGCTACAAACATAACTTTGTTTTCGACAATAGCAATACTTTGTGCAATTCGACTGATAACCAAAATACTGCGCAAAAGGAAAACGCAAAAAACAGAAGTATGAAACTGAAATTCGATAAATATCAAGGTGCAGGAAACGACTTCGTCATCGTCAACAACCTCGACGGGAAATACAACTTGTCGGGCGAACAGATAGCACGACTTTGCGACAGGCGATTTGGCATTGGTGCAGACGGACTTATCCTTGTGGAGAAGAGCGACAAAGCCGACTTTGCAATGAAATTCTACAATTCCGACGGCAAAACCGCCAGTATGTGTGGAAACGGCGGACGTTGCATTGCAAGATATGCTTACGACCACGGAATCGCCCCAGAAACTATGAAATTCGTAGCCGAAGATGGTCTCCACGAAGCAGAAATCATCGACAATGAAAATGTAAAACTCAAGATGATAGATGTTGACGGCATAACAATTTTCGACGATGTAATGTGGGCTAACACTGGAGTTCCGCACTTTGTAAAGTTTGTAGATGACATTGACGACGTTGACATCGACCTTGATGGGTGCCGACTTGCCGACGACAAGCGTTTCGCACCAGAAAGGACTAATGTAAATTTCACCGACAATGCAAATGGGTTCAGATTAAGAACTTACGAGCGCGGAGTAGAAGGCGAGACATTAGCCTGCGGAACAGGAACCGTAGCCACTGCATTGTGTATCAATACGAAAAACGGAACACCCTCCCCTATCGCACTGAAAGCAAAAGGTGGTTTGCTAAAGGTTTACTTTGAAAAGAATAACAACGGATATGAAAATATATGGCTCGAAGGGCCTGCTATAAAAGTTTTTGAAGGAGAAACAGATGGAAATGAATAATACAAATCCCACAAAATCGCCGAAATTCGATTTGCACGTGCACACTACTGCTTCCGATGGCAGTTTGAACGCGCAACAGATTGTCGCAGAAGCCAAACGCATAGGCCTCACAACAATGGCAATCACCGACCACGACACAATTGGAAACGTAAAGGAATGTATTGAAGAAGGCAAAAAACAAGGAATCCGCATAATTGCTGGAGTTGAACTTAGCGCGGAAGTCGATAGTGGTAAAATGCACATTCTCGGATACGGAATCGACCCCGACAACAATGAGTTCAACCTTGTGATGAAAATGCTTCGCGAAGCAAGGGAAGACAGGAACAAAAACATAATTGAAGCCCTAAAGTGTATATTCAAGATAAACATAAGCCTTGAAGATGTGAAAAAGCACGCAAAGGGCGAATCAATAGGCAAGCCTCACATTGCAGCAGCAATTGTCGAAAAAGGCTACTGTCCCGACATTGAAACTGTTTTTAATAAAATCTTGGGCAAAAGGTATATGGAAACCATTGACAGGAAAAAACTTCCACCTAAAAGTTGCATTGAACTGATAAAAAAGGCTGGTGGAATTGCCTTCCTCGCCCATCCCAACTCATTGAAACTGAACACAGAAAAGACTTTTGCCAAAATAAAGGAACTGCAGCAATACGGACTTGTAGGAATCGAAACCTACCACAGCAGACTTTCGCAAACACAAAGCAACGCATACGTAAAAATGGCAAAGGAACTTGGTTTGATGATTTCGTGTGGCAGCGATTTCCACGGACCAGAAGTAAAAAAGGACGTGAAACTCGGTCTTGGTGTCAATTGCAACCTACCTACCGACAACGAAGCACTAATTGCCCCGCTTCTTAAGGCATTAAATATGTAACAAAATGGAAAACAACATTTTTGCACAAGAAGTTAGAGTCGGCGACATCATAATTGGCGGTAATAACAGAATCGCCATCCAGAGTATGACCAACGTGCCTGTTGGCGACATTGATGCCTCCGTCAACCAATGCAAGCAACTTTTCGATGCAGGAGCCGACTTGGTAAGGCTCTCTGTACCACGCACTCCCGACATCGACAGTCTAAAACTGGTAAAAAAGCAACTCGAAGCCGACGGATACAAGAAGCCCTTGGTTGCCGACGTGCATTTCAGTTCGCAGATTGCCGAGGAATGCGCCAGAATAGTCGAAAAGGTAAGGATAAACCCTG
>CAJOEG010000213.1 GCA_905233405.1 uncultured Bacteroidales bacterium
ACCAGAAGGCTGGCGTAAGTCCGATGGGTGGCTGTCTGCCGCTGTTGCTACAGTTCCCGATACTTATTGCAATGTTCCGCTTCTTCCCTGCTTCAATCGAATTGCGTCAGCAGCCATTCCTTTGGGCATCAGACCTTTCGTCATACGATGCAATATTGGAGTGGAGTACAAACATTCCGATAATTTCTTCGCTTTATGGTAACCACGTCAGTTTGTTCGCCCTGCTTATGGCAATCTCAATGTTTGTACAGCAGAAGATGACAAGCAGCCAGAATCCAAGCAACTCGATGCCGGGCATGAAGGTTATGATGTGGATGATGCCAGTGCTGATGCTGTTGTGGTTCAACAAGTACTCGTCAGGTTTGAGTTACTACTACCTGCTTGCCAACCTGTTCAGCATTTTGCAGACTTGGATTATCCAGCGTTTTGTAGTAAAAGAGGACAAACTTCTTGCACAGATGGAAGCCAACAAGAACAAGCCGAAGAAGAAATCGAAATGGCTGCAGAGGTTGGAAGAAGCGTCCAAGAAACAGCAGGAAGAAATGAGAAAGCAACAGAAAAGAAAATAAATGACAAGTTAGTAAGTGAAAAGGCATTGGCGAAAGTCGGTGCCTTTTTTTCAAAAAAAGCATATCTTTGCAACAATTAAAATTAACGATATGCATACTTACAGACACGAGGTAAAATACTACGAATGTGACCGTATGGGTGTTACGCACCATTCAAACTACATACGTTTTATGGAGGAAGCCCGCGTCGACTGGCTCGACCAGATTGGGTTTGGCTTCGAAAAGGTTGAAGCAGAAGGCGTCTTCTCCCCTGTCGTTGCGGTTTCTTGTAACTACAAGCGCCCGTCAACATTCAAGGACGTGATTGAAATTGAAGTCTCGGTTGCAAATGTCAGCGAACTGAAATTTGACATTTCATACGTTATGCGTGTCGGCGACAAGATAATCTGCACCGCACAAAGTACCCACTGCTTCATCGAGAATAACCGCCCGATTGCAATTTCAAAGCGGTTGCCGGAATTGTATGAAGCAATATGCAAATGCAAAAAGTAAAGTTATGAAACAAGGAAAGGACAATAAGCCGCACATCGGAATCTACGGCAGACGTAATGTTGGAAAATCGTCGTTAATCAACTGTCTGTCAGGGCAAAACATTTCTATTGTATCGGACTTGAAGGGCACAACGACAGACCCCGTAAAGCGTTCGTTTGAAATACTCGGATACGCACCAGTCATATTCATCGACACTGCAGGAATCGACGATGAAGGCGAAACTGGTCAACTTAGAATCCAAAGGTCGCTCGAAACCATCAACATAATCGACATAGCAATAGTTGTTATTTCCAACAACGAGTTCGGCGAGTACGAGCGTAAAATAATCGACAGGCTGAAGGAACTCAAGACCGTTTTCTTCATAATTCACAACAAGTCGGATATCACTCCTCTCGATAGCAACCTAAAGTCCGACCTTGAGAACGAGTTCAACGTACCCGTAATCGACTTCACGACAAGCAACCGCGACAATGTACAACTCGTCTTTGATACAATAAAGCAGATTGCTCCAGAAAGCACGTGGACCTTTGGCTCGCTTCTTGGCGACATCATAAATGTCAACGACATTGTGCTGCTAATCACGCCTATAGACAGCGAAGCCCCGCAGGGTCGAATGATTCTGCCGCAGGTACAAGTCCTTCGCGACTGCCTTGACAACCACTCAATGGCAATTGTAATTCAGGACACCGAAGTAGAAGAATTTTTCAGACGTGGAATAAAGCCTCGCCTTGCCATAACCGACTCACAGGTGTTTCATAAGGTTAAGAGTCTGATTCCCAGTGATGTTCCATTGACAAGTTTTTCGATAGTGCTTGCCCGCAGCAAGGGTGACTTTGCAAACTACCTGAAAGGCACTCCACATATTTCAGAGTTGAAAGACGGCGACAAAATCCTGATGCTCGAAAGTTGTAGCCACCACGTTTCCTGCGAAGACATTGGCCGTTTTAAGATTCCGAACGGACTGCGCAAGTTCACTGGCAAGGACTTGTCGTTCACCTTCGTTGCTGGACTAGACGAGATTCCAAACAAGATTACCGAATATGCGATGGTTATTCAGTGCGGAGGCTGTATGGTTACACGTAAACAACTGATGAACAGGCTAAAGCCCGCCGTTGATGCAGGCATTCCAATATCAAACTACGGAATGACACTCGCCTATTTGAGCGGAATTTTCGACAAGGCCGTGGAAATATTTAGGTAAAAATATAGCGGAACAACGTATTGCACCGCTATAAATTGTCAATTATCAATTGTACATTACTAATTAATACCTTGCAACCAGCGGTACGCTTTGCGAATGTCCAAACGCACAGGTCGAAACCTTGAGTATCGGTGGAGCCTGGAAGCGCTTGTATTCCACGCACTTAACTAGTTTCAAAACAAAGTCAACAGTCTCGGCATCAAAGCCTTTGGCTTTTATTTCATCGGCAGTCATGTTGTTTTCAAGATAGCAATTAAGGATGCCATCAAGAATGTCGTATGGAGGAAGTGAATCTTGGTCCTTCTGGTCGGGACGTAACTCTGCCGATGGAGCCTTGTCGATTATATGTTGTGGAATTATGTTTCCGCAATGCTCGTTTATGTAACGCGCAAGTCGGTAAACCTCAGTCTTGTATACATCGCCAAGCAACGACAACGAACCACACATGTCACCATAAAGCGTCGAGTAGCCGACAGCTTCCTCGCTCTTGTTTGAAGTATTAAGCAGAATATTGCCGAACTTGTTTGAATATGCCATCAGTATGCTTCCTCGCAGACGAGCCTGGATATTTTCCTCTGCAAGTCCTAGTTTCGTACCCTCGAAAGCTTCTGCCATAGCCGTTCCGAAAGCATTGCGCAAATCCTCTATTGGAATAATATGGTAGCTTGATTTTGTGCGCTTTAGCATTTCCAACGAATCGTCAACTGAATGTGAACTTGAATAGCAGGTCGGCATAAGTATCGAGTGAACATTTTCGCGGCCGAGTGCATTAACAGCAAGAGC
>CAJOEG010000214.1 GCA_905233405.1 uncultured Bacteroidales bacterium
GTTGTAGTCGCTCATAAATTCGTTTTTCATTACGACATAAGTGGTTGTCTTGTAGAATTTTTCCACTTCGGACTTGTTACCCATCGGCATTTTTATCTGCGAAAAAGCCTGCAATGCGGTAGCCAGTATTATTAGTATTATGGTTAATCGTTTCATTTATAAAGAGTTATTTGTTAAAAAATATTGGATGTTTTCGGTTGTATTTCTGTACGTACTCCATAACGCTTTTGCTTCGTTTGCGTTTGCTTAACTTTGAGTATTCGTTGAAAAGTTCAGTGTCGTCCTTTATCAGTTCAAGCAGATTTTTGCTTCCGTAGGAAATTATTTCTCCAGTGTTCATATCGATGAAGTAATGCACCAATTCTTCGGAAGTGTATGATTGTGTGGATGATGGTATGTACATCGGGTCGTACATCATAGTTCCTGTGCCACCTACATATCGGGTGACAAGTTCGGTTGATACAAAATGTGAAATTGTTCCGACATAAGGTATAAGGTTGAATTTGTCGAGATAGTAAATGTTTGGTTTTCCGTTGTTTGCATATCCCCAAATTGTTTTTCGCGGGATTTCGTTGAGAGTTCCATTTTCGTCGTAAAAGCTTATGGTTTCAACTTTTAGGAGATTTTTGAAGAAGTCGTCGTCGTATGCCGGCGAGACAAAGCGCGAAAATGGAATGGGAGAGTTGTTTCTGAATGAGTAGAATGAGGGGTAGACACCATTTTTGAACTCGAACGAATAGTCGTACCGCACTGTTTCTTTTTCTGTTTCCTGCGCAACGGCGGTGCCGAAAAACGACAATGCAATCAACGAAATCAATATAAAGCGATTGTTTAGCATATTACCATTAACGATTTGTGCTTTATGGATATGTCAACAGTTTTTCCGACTTGCTTTGCTTCGCCGTCGATGTTGGCGTACTCGTTTATATTGTTGCAAATCTTGACCGTTTTTCCTTGCAATATTTTTACGCGGTGCGAGTGGTCGAGGTTGTTTGTCAGGAGCAGCATTGCCGTGTGTGGTGCCGAGATTAGCGGTATGTTTTTCACAATGCAAACATCAATAAGTCCATCGTCGATTCTTGAGTTTGGCGACACTATTGCATTGTAACCGAACTGATTAGCATTGGCTAGACAGATGAACATGGCCTTGTGGACTGAACTTTTGCCGTCGATTTCAATCTTGTATTCGTTGGCTTTGTAGGTCGGATACTTTGTTGCGATAAGTTGTACATAGGAGTGAAGTCCTCTGGTGTTCTTCGGCTTTTCTTGGAACTCTTTGGCTATCAGTGCGTCAAATCCGATTCCAGCAATGCTCGCGCAGAAATTTCCGTTGACAGACATTGTATCTATGCGCTTCATCCTGTTTTCGTTAAGCAATTCGACGGCTTTGGCTGGCGTTACGGGAATTTTAAGGCTTCGTGCAAGACCGTTGCCTGAGCCACAGGGGATTATGCCCATTTTTGTTTGCGTATCAACAAGACCAGATGCTACTTCGTTTACGGTTCCATCTCCACCAACGGCGACCACGATGTCGTAGCCATCGGATGCTGCTTGCTTTGCAATTTCGGTTGCGTGGCCAGCATGCTGAGTTTCAGCTATTTCGAAGTCGAAGTTTATGCGGTCGATGCTGCGTTCGATGGCTTTGAGCGCGGATTTCTGTTTGCCCGTGCCAGAAACTGGGTTGATGATTATCAATACTTTTTCCTTGTCGTTCATAGGCATTGGATAATTTGGTGCGAAAATAAATAATTTATCGTGGCAATAATTCTTTTGTGGCGATAGTTTATCAACAAAATATTACCTTTGTGGAAATTTCCTGAACGACATTTTTGTTCTGTTGGAAATTTATGATGTATTATGCTGATATACAAATGATTTTTTCGAATAATGCCATAGAATATACGATTAGGCGCATCGCCGAAATTGCATTTCCGCAGAAGGAGTGCCGTGTCGAACTTGGCGATGTTCCAACGCTTGTCGTTGACCAAAATGTCGAAATGAAATTTATCCGTCCCGATGATTCAAATGTAGAATTATTATATAATGGAAATCTTTGTTATTCAAATATTAACTCTTTTGATAATAAAGTGTCACTTAAAGTGTTTTCTTTGCCAGAAAACGATAGTCCATTTTCCTTTGACGGCAAATGTGTGCATGTGAATTTCGATATGCTGGGCATTTCTTTCCTGTTGCTTTCGCGTTACGAGGAGACATTGACCGAGCATCGCGATAAGTTTGGTCGTTTCTGCTATGAAGATAGTCTTTGTTGTAAATACGAACTTTCTGATATTCCGATAGTTGATGAGTATGCAATGCTTCTGCGTAGGTTCGTGCAGGCGAGTTTTCCTAACTTTGTGGTAATCAGAAGAGAACCGAAGTTTATCCCTACTCACGACGTCGATTTTCTGTTCCGTTTTCCAAATTTTGGGAAGGCGGTAAAGACTATTTCTGGCGACCTATTCAAGAGGAAAAGACTGCGGTTGTCGTTCAAGTCGCTGTCGGCATATATGAAATCACTTCGCAATTTTAGGCAAGATCCGTATGCTTCGGCGGTGTATGAATTGCTTAAAGTATCCATTGAAAACAAATTAGATTCTCGATTTTATTTCAAGGCATTACGAAATAAATATTTTGATTCTACATACAATATTCTTTCTCCAAAATCACGTGAGTGCATTAAGGATTTGCAGTCGCAAGGTGTGGTCGTAGGATTGCATGGAGGCTTATATTCTTTTGCTGACAAAATCATATTTGCACAGGAGAAAAGTATGCTGGAGACGGTGTGTGGACGTGAAGTTGCGTCTGTGCGTCAGCATTTCCTGAGATTTGATGTGCGCAAAACTCCGCAGGTTTGGCAGGAATGCGGTATTCGTAGCGATTCCACATTGGGATTCCCTGAGCGTGAGGGCTTTAGGTGTGGAACTTGTCATCCTTATCCATTGTATGACATTGAAAACGATTGCGCGTTGGAAGTCATCGAGCATCCGTTGGTTGTGATGGATACGACTTTGTATTTGATAGTGTGCGCAATTTGTATGACAGGTGCGCGGCTGTCGAGGGCAACTTCGTTATGCTGTGGCACAATACCACAATGTTCGGCGAGTTGGAAAGTTGGTATAAGAATGTGTATTTGAGATTCCTAAAAACGCTTGCGTAAGAAAAAATCTTTAGTGCAGTTTTTCAATCAATAATATGCCGTTGAATGTTCTATACTGCAATTGTTTTCCAGTATAAGTTAGTTTTGTTGTGTGTAGTGAAGATTTGTTTTCGACATCTATGAATTGTCTATGACCTTGAACTTTATAGACTGATTATTTCGTCCATTCTGATATCGGTAGGTTCGGTCGGGATTTCATCTACAAGTTGGAAATCGAAGCAGATGCCTATTTTCTTGACATCCTCGTGCTTGCAAAGGAAACGGTCGTAGTAACCACGTCCACGACCAAGACGATTGCCGTTTCTGTCGAATGATATGCCAGGAACGATTATAAGGTCGTATCCACCAGTGTATTCAACCGACTGAGGCTCCTGTATGTCGAAATCGCCTTTGGCAAAAGTAGTGTCTGCGTCAAGTTTTACGGGTATGATGTCATCACCGACTACGGTTGGTAGTATTATCTGCTTGAGGTTGCGCCACTTGGCAATGAAATCTGCTGTCTGCACTTCGTCGGGTAGCGAGTAGTACATCATAACGATGTTTGCCTTTGCAAAATCGGGATGCGATTCCACTTTCGCCATTATTGCTTTCGACTGAGTTTCAAGCTGTTCGGCTGTATGCTCCTTCTTGAGTTGCTTTATGTGTTTTCTAAGTTCTTTTTTGTCCATTTTAATTTGTTTCTAGGTTTCTATGGCTGCGGCGTTTATAATTGTTTCTGGGCTGACAGTCTTGCAGTCTCACGTTCTAACGGTCTGGCTGACTGTCAGACAGGTCTTCTGCTAGACAATTAGACTTTAAGCCTTTTCTTCTTTTAGCCTTTTAGCCCATTATCACTTGTCAATTTATTGCAACCGCTTTATTCTGCTTCTTTGCCTTTACTCGTTCTACCTGTCCTATGTTAAAGAATTTATACACAACGGATTCCGGTTTCGTCATCAGCCTTACGGATTTTGCGTTGATAAGAACGTGGATTGTAGCATCGTATTCGTCAAGGTAGTTGTCTGAATTGAAAACGTATGTCAGTCCGAATTCATCAATGTAGAAGTTGCCGTTGTAGTTGACTTCCGATTTGTTGTATGCGAGTTTCTGCTCCCTCGTCATTGTGCTTCTAACCAATTCTAGATATGCTTCAGCCTTGTCGGGGAGAAGGATGTCGTTTTCGTCTAAAAACCTCTTGTTCACGATGTCGTACACAAATACAGTTTCCTTTCTTATGCAAGTCATTGCGTTGCAAGTCTTTTCGGTGACGCTATACGACAGAAACATATTTGTCTGGCATATCAATTTCCCTGTGACAATTCCGTAGTATGCAGGTTCCCAAAGCATTTCCTCCGACAGCATTGGATTTTTGCTCCTTATGCTCGACATAAAGTTGTTGCATTCTGCATCTCCCTTTATCTTGTGTGTTTCGTATTTTGAGAGGCATTTTTCATCTATGTACTTGTGTATCATACCTTCTGGAGATAAATCCTTAGTGTTACCATTAATTATGCTTGAGATTTTCTCGTATATGTTCTTCTCCGACACTTCGTCGAGAGAACCTTTTTCTGGCAGTTCTATGTCAACGATAAATTCATCGACAAAAACATCTCCATCTTCAGTCCTATAGGTTGAAAATGTCGTTTCGTATTCCGAAAATAGATATTTTTCTGTCTTGTTAATTTTATAGTCGGTTATGTAAACCTGTGCTTTTGCCAATGGGCATAGTAAAAACAGTGTTAAGATAATCGTTCCAATTCTTCTACATTTCTCCGCCGTCATCATCTGAATCTTCACCTTTCTCTTTGCGTTTTTTGAAATCGTTAAGTTTGTATGTTATTGATATATTGAAATTTGGCCAAGTGTTCGAGCGTGTCATGTGATAGTACAAGTAATCGGTTTCCGTAGTTGTGTTGAACTTCATAGTATTGAAGAGGTTACGGAAATTTACGCTGATTGACAGCCTCTTGTCAAGGAAATCCTGCTTGATGCCTAGGTTGAATGCTATTCTTCCTGCACTGCGTCCCTGTGCTGTAATTGATGGGGCATCGTAGAATCCACCGAATTGAATATTTGTCCCCGACTTCTTGATTCTAAACGTATTATTGATTCTAACTCGCCAAGTGAAAGTGCTGTTGCTGCGGTAAGTCTGCGACTTTATTGAGTAGTAGTAGGCGTTTACGCTGGCGTTAAGATTGTACCATTTGCATGGATTGAAGTTGCCCATGATTTCGCTTCCGAGCGACAAGTCCTTGCCGATGTTGTCGAAAGTCTTGATGTACATGTTTGAATTGGCGGTATCGACAAGCGTTACATTCTGTATGAGGTCGTTAGTTTGCCGAGCGTAAAGTTCGAACGAAACGAAATGCTCGCCGAAACGCTTTTGCAGCGACATGTCGTACGAGTTTGTGTATTCGGGGTTAAGTGCTGGATTTCCACGGCGTATGTTGTTGGGGTCTTCCACCTGTGTCATGGGGTTGAGGTTCCATGGACGCGGTCTTTCGAGACGACGGCTGTAACTTCCCATCAACTGCAAATCTTCTGAGAACGAGTAGGATAGGTGTACCGATGGGAAAAAGTCGAACTTCTTATAGGCATAGTCGCCTGTGGGAATTGCAAACAGACGGTTTGTGTATTCTGTTCTCAAACCTACCTGATAACCAAAGTTTTTCCAGAAGTTCGAGTAAATCACATAACCCGACTGCACATTAAGGTCGAAGTCGTATGGACTATAGCGCAAAGTGTCTTCTTCCCAG
>CAJOEG010000215.1 GCA_905233405.1 uncultured Bacteroidales bacterium
ATTTTCTGGGAACCATCGTGCGGACACTGCAAGAAGGAAGTTCCAAAACTTATAAAGGAATACCGCGACACACTAAAGGACTTGGGAGTAAAGGTCTTTGCAATATACACCCAGTACGACAAGGAGGAATGGATTAAATTCATTGACGAAAAGGAAATTAAGGAAACAGGTTGGATTAACGTATGGGACGGTCCTTATCCGCACTCACGCTTCCGCGACTACTACGACATCTACAGCACACCTGTAATATACGTTCTCGACAAGGACAAGAAGATTGTCGGCAAGCGTCTGAACGTCGAGAATATCAAGGATTTGATAATGTTCGAGAAAAAGAAGGAAGAACATGAGAAGAACGCTCATTAAAATCTTCCTAACAATACTTACACTGCAAGCCTTTGTCGTTTCGGCAAGGGCTTACAGCATTAAATTGGAGATAGACCTTCCAGACCAATACATATTTCTCTGCCAGTATCACGGCTTCCAAAGCCTCACTATAGATTCTACAAAATGCAAGAACGGCACCGCAAAATTCTCAGGAACAACAACATTGCCACAAGGAATATACTACATACGGACAAAAGAAAAAAAACTTTTCGATTTTCTGTTTGCCGATGGTCTTAACCTTTCTACCGATTGCAAAGAACCAGCATATCATCTAAATGTAAACGGAAATGAAGCAAGCAAATCGTTCAACGAAGCACATAAAACAATACTCCGATACTGGTCACAACGCAATGAAAGGACTGAACTTCTATCGGTAATAAACCTCTGGAAAGGCAACAATGTTGACACGCTGAAAGTTCAAAACGAAATAGATAGTCTTGACAAGTTCTACCTTGATTTTCTGCAACGCGAATGGAAAAAACAGAAAAAAAACGATTTTCTATCGGGTCTCTACAAGATGGCATACGCAGCACAATGCCCCGACTGCGACCAGTTGTCATACATAGACTTTTCAAATCCCGAACTGCTTAATACTCCAGAATATTCGTTCAGAAAGTTAATTGAAAGTTACTGCTGGAAAAACATTTCATTGTTCGCCGACAACATAACGACAGCAATTGCGAACGCCGAACACCTTGTACAACTTACCGACCCGAAAAGCGAATTCAGAAAATACATACTTAACAAACTGGTATTAAGTTACACGACTATAAACCGCGGCTACCACCCAGACATAAGGCTCGAAGCAGTAGCCTGCTACCTGTTCGACAAATACTATAAAGATAAACCATGGTGGATGTCTGACTACGACTACACAGTTATGAAATGGGAATACGACATTACCAAATCAAATGTCATCGGATTGCAAGGCAAGAACATCGTACTCCCCGACCAGAACGAAACCGAGCGTTCATTGTACGGACTGAAATCCAAATACAAGATTCTAGTTTTCTGGGATTCGGAATGTGAAGTCTGCATCGAGAAAGTGAGCCACATCCTAGCCGACTACCCCGAACTGAAATCAATGGGCGCAGAAGTATTTGCCGTATATACCGAAGCCGAATACGACCAGTGGAAGCAATATATTGCCGAAAACGAACTAAACTGGATAAACGTCAGCGACCCCGAAGGCGTCGGCACCTACGACTACGACTACGGAACATACAAAACTCCACGTCTTTACCTGCTTGACGAAAACAATATTATCATCGCCAAGGACTTCGATTCGGCAAAGATTATCGAAACAATCAGCAAGCACGCCAACTGAGCCTCGCATGCTGAGCCTGTCGAAGCATAGAAGTCAATATGACGAAATGGTATAATACTCATTAACCTTACCCTTCGACCCTTCGACTACACTCAGGGAGCGAAGGGTGCGGAAATTAGTTATTAAATGAATGAGCCATGAGCAAAATAATAATCATTTATATTTTCCTCTTCCCACAAAAAAGCACTATCTTTGCACCTTTAAAATTTTAAACAAAAATGACAGAAAAAAGATTTAAACTGCTGAATAACATTACCGGATGGGTAGTATTCCTAGTAGCGGCAATCACTTACTTGCTTACTATAGAACCCACGGTAAGTTTCTGGGACTGCGGTGAATTTATTTCATCATCAAATAAAATGCAGATTGGCCACCCGCCAGGAGCACCTTTCTTCATGGTAATAGCACGATTCTTTGCAATGTTTGCATCTGGCCCCGAACAGGTAGCCATGATGATAAACTCGATGTCGGCTTTGGCAAGTGCATTCACAATATTGTTCCTTTTCTGGACAATCACTTTCCTTGCAAAGCACCTCATTGCCAAGGACGGCAACTACAATGTAGGTAACACTATCGCAATATTGGCTTGCAGCACGATAGGTGCATTAGCATACACCTTCTCCGACACCTTCTGGTTCTCGGCTGTCGAAGGTGAAGTCTATGCCTTCTCATCGTTCTTTACGGCAATAGTGTTCTGGGCAATAACCAAGTGGTACGACTCCGACATCGAAGACCCGACCTCAAGGAGATGGATTCTGCTCATCGCACTTATGGAAGGTATGGCAATCGGCGTTCACCTGCTTAACTTGCTTACTCTGCCAGCAATCGCATTCGTAGTTTACTACCGCAAATTCAAGCCGCAGACGAGCGGACGCAGATTCTGGGGATTTATGCTTACCGGAATAGTATCATTGCTTGCTATTGCAGTGATTATGTGGGGAATAATACCGGGCGTGGCTGTTGTCGCTTCAAAGTTCGAACTTCTGTTCACCAACACCTTTGGCGCACCATTCAACACAGGACTTATCGTTTGGACAATACTGACAGTCGCCTGTTTGGTTCTCAGCATTTTCTTCACACAGAAGAGCAATAATGTCATTCTGAACACCATATTCCCGACATTGTCGATGATACTTACAGGCGCATTGCTTTTTACAGGAAACACTTTCTTCAACATCCTGATAATCGCAGCGATGGTTTTCTGCCTGATAAAGTTCATCGCCAAGAAGCACAGGTCGTTGCTCAACACGGCAATGCTTTTCCTTACAATGATTATCATCGGCTACTCGAGTTA
>CAJOEG010000216.1 GCA_905233405.1 uncultured Bacteroidales bacterium
ATTTGCACTCATTACGAATGTGACGGTGAAAAGATCGAAAACTTCCCGAACCAGCTTTCCAAGGTCGGCCGCTGCGTGCCGGTCTACGAAGAAATGCCGGGCTGGAAGTGCGATACCACCAAGTGCCGTAAGCTGGAAGACCTGCCGGAAAATGCCCGCAAGTACCTGAACCGTATGGCGGAACTGGTGGGTGTGAAAATTGGCATGATCTCTATCGGTGCTAAGCGCGACCAGAGCATTGTCGTAGATTTGGACTAACCTGCTGGGGAGTGGGGCAGACAAGAAGAGAGGGAATCATGGACGCTAGCGTATTGGAATTGCTGAAGGGCGTGGAGCTGTTCTCGGAACTGACCGATGAACAGCTGAAGCTCCTGGGCGACTTGGTCGAAGTGCAGAACTTCAACCGTGATGAAACCGTAGTGCTAGAAGGAGACGACTCCGTCCAGGCGCTGTACCTTATCGCCTCGGGTTCTGTCCAGGTGTACATGACTGGCGCTGATGGTCGCGAGACTATCCTCAGCTTCTTGGAGCGGGGTGACTTTTTCGGCGAGATGTCTCTCATTGATGGCGAACCAAGGTCTGCTTCGGTCCGCACGGTTTCTGACTCTCGGTTGATGATAATCTACCGTGATGCTTTTTTGGAACTTCTCCGCAAGTACCCCGAATTGGCCATGTCGCTTCTCTCCGAAATGTGCAAGCGCCTTCGCAAGGCCAACAGGCAGATCGGTTCCCTTTCCACCATGTCGGTCAGCGGTCGCGTGGCGGGCACTCTCCTGAACCTCATGGAAGAACGCGGCGTGCGCATCCATACTGAAAATGGTGTCAATCCTTTCCTTTGGAATACCTACGCCATTATCAACAACAGAAACAACGTACTTGTGACCAGCATTTTCGACAGAAATATTGATTTCGGAATTCTCATACGAAAACTTTATCGCATTCGAGAGCAGATTACGCAAAACCGTTTCCAACATATTTCTGTCGGCATAAACAACAATGTCGTCAGGCACATCGGCCTTTATGTTTATGCCCTTGTTCCCTGCATTCATCTTATTGAGATTCACGACATTGCTAACGACCTCATTCAGATTGATATTTGCTGGTGCATAGGGCATTCTGCCGACCTCCATCTGCGACCAGTTCAACAAATCGTAAATAAGCTTTACCTGTTCTTCGCTTGCCTGCAACACCTGAATACCCAGTTCCAATATTTCTTCCCTGCTTAATGTCTCATAATTTTCTGCAATCACCTGCAACACATTGCGTATTGCAATGGCCGGATTCTTAAGGTCGTGCGAAATTATCGACAGAAACTTGTCCTTGGTCTGGTTGATTTGCACCAATTCCCTGTTTCTCACACGCTGAATATGCCAGATTCTTATAATCATAGCGATAAGGACAAGGAGCAAGCCAATGACTATAAAAAGGAAAAGCCTCGTCAACTTTTGTTGCTCTATGGTATCCTTCTGGTCTTCAATCTGGAGTTCCTTTTCTTTCAATTCAAACCTAATCCTTTGTGCGTTAAGTTTATTCTTAGTATCCTCGGAGAACAATGAATCAGAGAATTCATGATACTTTGACAAGTATTCGTAAGCTTCACGATACCTGCCCTGGTTTACATAAAAGTCTTTCTTTTCCCGGTAAAGGCTTTGCAACGCCTGACGGAAATGATTATCATAGGCAATGCTCTCGCTCCTATCCAACAACCGTTCAGCTTCCTCGAAGTTAGATTTGTTTACCTCAACTTTTGCAAGTCCCTGCAAGCATAAGGTCAAAATCTCGGTATTCGACTTCTCT
Source organism: uncultured Bacteroidales bacterium (assembly GCA_905233405.1). Taxonomy (GTDB): domain Bacteria; phylum Bacteroidota; class Bacteroidia; order Bacteroidales; family ML635J-15; genus Bact-19. The sequence goes on from CAJOEG010000216.1 coordinate 1,798, forward strand.
GCTACTTCCAACGCCTTATTCAAGCTCTTGTAAGCCTCTGCGTAATCCTTTAAATCCAAGTGGCATTGGGCAATGTTAAAAATTGTAGTCGCTATGGACGAACTGTCTTTTGCTTCTTCCTGGGCGACAAGACTTTTCTCGAACATCTCGATAGCCTTTTCATATTCCTTCTTTTCACCGTAAACGCAGGCAATATTGGTCTGGGAAATTGAAATTCCCAGTGGGCTACCATAATTCTCGGCACATTTTAATGCCTCATTGTAGTATTTAAGCGATTCGTCAAAATTCCCCTGGAAAAAATAAATTGTACCGTATGCCGTCATTAACCTGCCGCGAAGAGATTCATTGTCGCGTGGAGCCCTCGATTCTGCCTCCTCTATATTAATAAGTGCGCCGGAATAATCGCCCAGATAGGTCAGTGCCCTGCAATATGCCAGCAACAATTCGGGAAGCCGCGACTCATCGGAATTCCTAGCAATCTTTATTGCATCCGAATAACACAACGACGCATTATATAAATCCGAATTGGACTCATACTGCTTAGCAGCATCGAAAAGACTGTCTATTGGAGATTTTTTTTCCTGCGACATAACAGCACAGGAGATCAGCAAAAACAGCAATATGCACAATATTTTACTATATTTCATACTCACTACGGCTTTCAAGAATAGAAATCAAATCCTCGGCAAGTTGCTTTTTCATACCGTCGAACGAACCATAATTGCTTCTCACAATTTCGCGGCTGCGTGCCAGCGAATCTCCCGACAGGTTGCCAAGATTGTTCTCCACTAGCGAAAGGCAGTCCAATGCAAGCATTTCATCGGCATCCACAAACTTCTCGACAAAGGGCGTAACATCGTCAAACACAACCGACGACTGCCACAAGTTTGATATAAACTCACCTATAAGCTCGTGGTTCATATATCCCGAAAGGCTTTCAAGGATTTGCTTCGACACCTTTGCGCTCTTGAGGTCAAGGAAAACACGGCCAATCTCGGTGCGCACATTTGCAAACGGCGTTGTAAAGAACACCTCTATCATCGGGTCGATGCAGTACTCGTCGCCAACCTCACGAATCCTGTACAAAGTGTCAACAACTATATCTTCGTCGGGACTATGCAAGTCCGCAATTATTTTTTTCTGTTCCTTATTAAGTTTCGACAAATCAGCCATGCAAACTTAATAAAAAAGTTGCTTATACAAAACTTTTTTGGACAAAAACAATCCGCATAATTTTCACTCGTTATCAAAAAAAGCAATAACTTTGCACAACAATTTTTAAAAGAAAAACGACATGGATTTTGATTTAATAGTATTGGGCAGCGGTCCTGGCGGATATGTAGCTGCCATAAGGGCATCACAGCTTGGAATGAAAGTAGCAGTTGTTGAACGCGCACAGCTAGGTGGCATTTGCCTCAACTGGGGTTGCATACCGACAAAGGCCCTGCTGAAGTCGGCACAGGTTTACAACTACATGAAGCACTCCGAAAACTACGGCATAGAACTCGAAGGCACGGCAAAACCAAACTTCGAGAAGGTTATCGCACGTAGCCGCGAGGTTGCCGCTGGAATGAGCAAGGGCATCGAGTTCCTTTTCAAGAAGAACAACATCACCGTTATCAACGGAACAGGAAAGCTCGTTGAGGCTCACAAACTTGCTGTAACAAAGGAAGATGGAAGCGTTAAAAACCTTACCGCCAACCATATAATCCTTGCAACAGGTGCTCGTTCGAAGGTTATGCCCAACATTCCGCAGGATGGTGTAAACATCATCGGATACCGCGAGGCTCTTACCTTGCCGGCTCTTCCCGAATCAATGGTTGTCGTAGGTTCCGGCGCAATAGGTTCAGAACTTGCATTCTTCTATCACTCAATGGGTTGCCAGGTTACGATAATCGAATTCCTTCCCGAAATAGTTCCGCTTGAGGACGAAGAAGTTTCTAAGCAACTTGCACGCTCGTTCAAGAAGATGGGCATCAAGGTTATGACTGGCACAGCCGTACAAAGCGTTGAAATAAAGGATGGCAAGTGCTTGGTTAAATACACCGACAAGAAGGGCGAAAATTCAATCGAATGCGAAAAGGTTCTGTCGGCAGTTGGTGTTGTTACCAACATCGAAAACCTTGGTCTTGAAGAACTTGGCATTGCAACCGAACGTGGCAAGGTTGTAGTAGATGACTACTACCGCACATCCTGCGAAGGCATTTATGCAATCGGTGACATTGTTCACGGACCGGCATTGGCACATGTTGCTTCGGCTGAAGGTATAAGCTGCGTAGAAAAGATTGCAGGTCTTGATGTAGAAAAGATTGACTACGACTACATTCCATCATGCGTTTACACGACTCCCGAGGTTGCATCGG
>CAJOEG010000217.1 GCA_905233405.1 uncultured Bacteroidales bacterium
GACCTTGCCCATCTCCTCGCGGAAAATCTTGCCGAGGTATTCAGCTCTTTCAGTCAACTTTTCTTCCTTGATAACTTCCAAAGCTGCGATACTTACGCGGGTTGCCAATGGGTTACCACCGAATGTTGAACCGTGTTCACCCGGCTTTATTGTCAACATGATTTCATCGTCTGCCAATGCTGCTGAAATCGGGAATACGCCACCGCCGAGAGCCTTACCGAGGATAAGGATGTCGGGACGAACGCCTTCGTGGTCGCAAGCAAGCATCTTACCTGTACGAGCAATACCGCACTGTACTTCGTCTGCCATGAACAATACGTTGTACTTCTTGCAGATATCGTAGCATTTCTTGAGGTAGCCTTCGTCTGGAACATAAACGCCAGCTTCGCCCTGAATTGGTTCAAGAAGGAACCCAGCAACCTTGTCGCCCTTTTCTGCGAGTACCTTTTCCAAAGCGGCAGGATCGTTGTAAGGTATGCGGATGAAACCAGGAGTCAAAGGACCATAGTTTGCGTATGAATCGGGGTCGTTCGACATGGTGATGATAGTGATTGTACGTCCGTGGAAGTTGCCTTCGCAGCATACGATCAAAGTTTCATCGTTTGGAATACCCTTAACAACAGTACCCCAGCGACGAGCAAGCTTAAGAGCGGTTTCGTCGGCTTCTGCACCCGAGTTCATTGGGAGAACCTTGTCGTATCCGAAATACTTGGTTACATATTCTTCCCATTCGCCAAGGCAGTCGTTGTAGAATGCTCTTGAACTCAATGTGAGCTTCTGTGCCTGATCGGTCAAAGCCTTAACAATTTTCGGATGGCAGTGACCTTGGTTTACTGCTGAATATGCAGAAAGAAAATCATAGTATTCCTTTCCTTCTACGTCCCAAACCTTTGCGCCTTTAGCCTTTGCAAAAACTACTGGTAGCGGATGATAGTTGTGTGCTCCGTACTTTGCTTCCAGTTCGATGTAATCTTTTGAAGTCTTCATTTTATTAATTTGTTTTTAATTTAGTTATGTTAATAAGTTTATTTTGCTTCCAATAGGTGATTTGTATCGTCTTCGACGATTCTTCTGTACCAGTCGTTGCCATACTTTGGTTGCTTAACTTCCGGTGCATAGTACTTGTAACCTTCTGGTATTTCGCGTTCGGTCTTGATGTTACCGTCAACGTATTTTGTAAACAGATTTGCAAACAAAGTCTGCCATGTTACCATTGTGTTCTCCGAAGCCTTAGCCGAATATTCGGTAAGTTTCTTTGCTACATTCTGCGGATTGTTTGCTGCTTCTTCGCGGAGGTCGCCTTCAATCTTTGCGGTCTCGTCCTTGAAGCTTCTGTGCAAGTCTCTTCTAACTGTTTCAATTTCGGGATACATGTCGCAGTAGCGTGTGTAAGCGAAATTTGATACAAGGTTGAAAATCCAAAATGCTGCATCCGGTTTGAATTTCATCATCGATCCGTTTCCTTCGCGGTAAGCGTATGGAATTTCGGTGATAGATGCGTACATCGGAACATAAACTGTTGTTGCGCAGTCGTCAACGCCAAACCAGTTGATTGCGCCAAGTACATCGGGCAAATTGCCACGCAACTGAGCTACAAACGAGAAACCAGTCTGCTGTGTTCCTGTTGCTCTTTCGTGGATGTAGTTCTTTCCGTTGTAATCCCAAGTCATTGGTCTCCAACGATAAGGGCAGTTGAAAGGACCTGCGCCCATTCCCTTGCTCATATCGAGTTCGGTACCTTCGAGGTGGTTGCCCATGTTGTGCATTACGGTTTCGAGAGTTACAGGCTTAGCTGGCTTTACCCAAAGAGGCATTCTGTTGGTTGCGTAGCCGTTTGAATCGTATTCAATCTTTGTGCCCTTTGCATATTCCCAGTACTTGTCCATTCCTTCGGCAACATCGTTGAAGAAAGCCCAAACGCGGATTTCGCAGAAGCGAGCGCCGCTGAAATCAACTGGTGCGTATGTGTCGGAGAAACTGAAATCAGCATCGTTGCCCTTGAAATAACCTTTTTCGCGAGCGAAGGTGATAACATCGTCAGCGTAAACGCAGGTTATGTTCTTGTCGGTGAGGAGCTTGTCGATGTTCTTGAAAGTAACTACATCCTTGCTCTTCTTTGTTGCCTGCGGGAAAGTGGTGATTCTTGCCTGGTTGGCGTGAGCCGAAACATATCCGTCGGGAATCATTCTTGCAACCCAAACTGCACCTTTCTGACCTTTGCCCTTGCCGATAACTTCGAGAATCCAAGCTTCGTCCTTATCGACGATTGAGAAGGATTCGCCTTCGCTTACATATCCGTACTTGCTCATGAGTTCGGTCATGACCTTTATGGCTTCGCGGGCGTTCTTTGCGCGTTGCAAAGCAAGGTAGATGAGGCTTCCGTAGTCGATGATGCCATCGCCTTCCCAGAGTTCTTCGCGTCCGCCGTATGTGGTTTCGCCGATTGCAAGCTGGTGTTCGTTTACATTTCCAACAACATTATAGGTATGGAGAACCTGCGGGATGTCGCCGAGGTATTGTCCCGAATCCCAGTTGTATATTTTCATCATCGTACCTGGCTGGTAGTCTGCTGCTGGACGATAGTAAAGTTCACCGTAGAGTACGTGGCTGTCGGCGGCGTAGCTGAGGAAAGCGGAACCGTCGTTTGATGCGCCCTTGGTAACAATGAAGTTTGTGCAAGCGAAACTTGCACTTGCGCTGAACATAAGCGCGATAGTCAATAATGCGAATAATTTTCTCATCTCTATGTTTTTTAGTTTGACTGCAAATTTAATATTTATTCCAATACCAAAAGAAAATAATTTGAGGATTTGAAAGATTTAACTTCGTTGAGCTAAAGGTTGAAGATTTGATGGTTCGAGGGATTTGAAGATTTGAAAATTCCCTGTTATGTCTGGCGTGCTGCGACCACATTCT
>CAJOEG010000218.1 GCA_905233405.1 uncultured Bacteroidales bacterium
ATCTCACCAACAAGATAAACAGATCCGCTTGCATTGACCGCCATATCGTATGTCTCAAGGTTTATGCCCCGGTCAAGAAGCGTTGCCCACTGGCGCGCATTGTTAGAGTCAAACATAAGCAGGAAACCTCTTGTTCCCGATGTTGTATATGTATTTGTTCCGCTCGTAGCATTAGACCAATTCAGATTGTACGCACCATAGCGATTCTGCAAAGGGAAACCAGAAGAGCCTGTACTACCTGCAACATATAGTCTTTCGTTGATTTCATCGTATATAACAGCACCATCAATGTCGTCCGCGCCATCTCCACCATACTGACAAACCCATAATAAATCACCTGACAACTTGAACTTTGAAATTATTATGTCGTGCCCACCTGCCGTTCCATAGTGATTGTTAGAAGATGCCGAACTTAGATAATTTGCGACATCTGCTGCCGTGGGACTCCATTCCCAGTCTGCATAATAGAAAAGACTTCCATTGGAATTATGCACAATATCGCCCCAAGTTCCATAACCATTGTACTCAAGATGGCTAGTCCATGTAATTCCAGGGTCAATCGTCAGAGTTGAACTTGCATCATAATTGCCAACAGAAAAACCGACGACATTCCCTTTGAGTGAATATTCTGTTGCAACCGTTTCATTTCCACACTGCGACACAGGAAGCATATCAATAAAATCGAATTCACCAGCACTAAATGTTATGCCAGCATCCGACAGTTCAAGGTTCTCAACTCCATCCCAAGCAATTTTTATATCCTCGACATTACCACCTCTACGCACAATAAAGTTGTATTTCAGTTTGCTTCCATCGCAATAAAATTCAAGGTCAATGTTAGGATATATGTTGGAATAAAGAATTTTAGCATACGACTTTGCGCCGAGAATACCATCGGGGCAATGAGCCAAATAATAATCGAATTTTGTTTCCTGCTCATCAATGCCACTTACCTTCACATCAGAACTCGAATTTAGAAACCGCATATCGAAATGATACGAATAGGTAACTGCAGAAAGCTTCAAAGCCTCATTAACGTTTCCCTTTCTGCGAGCTTCAAGCGAAGCCTCATTGTCAACATAATGGACTTCCTGCGTTACAAATGTCACCTTGTCTGTACAGAAATATGAGAACAATTGATTGCCTTTCCACGAAAATTTCAGATAATCAGGATTCGCATTCTGTCCTTTTTCTTCGACAAAGAGAGTATTTCGGTCTTTAGACAAATTCTCAGCTCTTATTATATTATGGCACACGAACAGACACACAATCAGCAATATAGCATATCTACTCATCTTATTTAAGCACACTTTCATTCCTAATTTAATTTAAACTTGCAATTTATCAAAAAATCCTTGTATAACACAAAACTTTTTCCAATCATATACTTACTATTATACTTATCCACAACTATTTGTTAATTATTTCTATTTTTTACCTATTAAATTTTAAAATAAGCAAACAGGCTAGCTGAGAGACGACATTAATGCCTAACACTTTTTGGGAAATGACTGTTAGCCAGTTTGCCCGAAAGCCTGTTAGCCCCACCAAAAACAATGTTCTTAAACACTTTTAACGCACGTAAAACATAGCAAACTCATTATGAATGTTAACCTTATACTTTTTATCAACACCGTACAAAACTTTTCTTTTGAAAAAATTTTTCTAACCGACTATTTGTTTCACAAAAAAAATACTATTTTAGTGGCACTCAAAATTTAATGACTTTATAAAATTTAACTCATGGATATTAAAAAATTAGACGACGTTCTAACCGTCCTCAAGACAAGGGAAAAGAAGAGATTGGTTGCTGCATACGCAAACGACGACCACACAATCGAAGCAGTTTACAATGCAATTCAAGAAGGCATAGTTGAAGGCACATTGGTAGGCGACGAAGCTACAATAAAGGAAGTTTGTGCTCGCCACAATTTCGACGTCAGCAAGTTCCGCATCGTTCAGGAAGCTGACGAAAACAAGGCTGGTGCCGTTGCTGTATCGCTCATCAACAAGGGCGAAGGCGACATCCTCATGAAGGGTCTCCTCAGCACCGACAAGTACATGCGCGCTATCCTCAACAAGGAAACTGGACTTATGCCAGGTCCAAAGGCTGTTCTTTCGCATGTTACCGTTTTCGAAATTCCATCTTACCACAAGCTATTGGTAGCAGGTGATGTTGCTATTATCCCCGCTCCAGACCTGAACCAGAAGATTGCTATCTGCAATTATGTAATCAAAGTTGCAAAGTCGTTGCAGATTGAAACTCCAAAGGTTGCAATGCTTGCTGCTACCGAGCAGATGCTTCCAGGAATGCAGGCATGCGTTGACGCTGCTATTATCTCGAAGATGGCAGAACGCGGACAGATTAAGGGTGCTTTGGTTGACGGGCCTTTGGCTCTCGACGTTTCTATCAACAAGGAATGCGCACAAACCAAGAAGCTCACCAGCGCAGTTGCTGGCGATGCCGACTGCATCGTATTCCCCAACATCGAATCTGGAAACGTATTCTACAAGAGCATAACCAAGTTTGGCGGTGGAAACCTCGGCGCAATGGTAATGGGTGCAAAGGTTCCTTGCGTTCTCACTTCGCGTGGCGACTCTGCAAAGTCGAAGATGTACTCAATCGCTCTTGCAGCACTTGCAGCTAAATAAGTAATCATTAACACAAAAGATATATGGAATTAAAGAAGAATAAAAGCTTAATAATCAATCCGGGCGCAACTTCGACCAAGGCTTCGATATTTGAGGGAGAAACCGAAATCTTCACCGAAAACATCAAGCACCCAATCGAAGAAATTCAGCAGTACAAAGAGGTTGCCGACCAGTTCGAATACCGCAAGAATGCTATCCTCGACATGGTTAAGAAGCATGGCGTAAGCACCGACGAGATTGCAATAGTTGTTGGTCGTGGCGGT
>CAJOEG010000219.1 GCA_905233405.1 uncultured Bacteroidales bacterium
TCAACCTCCTCTCCTACCTCAACCGCGAACAGTACGGCGACCGTCCTCTGCTCTACGGACAGGATTTCAACGCTCAGTTCGAGAAGTACGAGAACACAACAGAAATCTACACCAAGCGTGGCGACAAGTATGTGTGCGTAGGTCATAGGTTTAAGCCAGTTTTCAAGGCTAGCGGATGCAGGGTGTTCCCGCGTATGTACAGCCGCGAAGCAGAACATATTTCGGTTTACAAGGATTTTGGAGGAATGAAGCAATCGCAGAAGAAGCCGACAGGACTTAACAACATAAAGTTCTTCGTAAACTACCAGCTCAACTGGATGTACTGGCGCTACTTCCTATGGAATTTCTCTGGCCGCCAGAACGATATACAAGGACACGGCAATACAATCCACGGCAACTGGATTACTGGTTTCGATGCATGGGACAATGCACGTCTCGGCGACCAAAGCCTATTGCCAGACTACCTGAAGAACAACAAGGGTCACAACCGCTACTTTATGCTTCCTTTGATACTCGGTCTCATCGGACTTGTATATCAACTTTGGAAGAACACAAAGGACTGGTGGATTGTTTCTTTGTTATTCATTCTCACAGGTATAGCAATCGTGGTTTACCTCAATCAGACACCAATTCAGCCGCGTGAACGTGACTACGCATACGCTGGTTCGTTCTACGCCTTTGCAATATGGATTGGACTTGGCGCAGCCGCTATCTATGAACTTTTCAAGAAGTTCACTCCGGGTGCAGTTGCTGGAATAGTTGCATTGCTGATTTGCGCTCCAGTGCCTTACATTATGGCGGAACAAAACTGGGACGACCACGACCGCAGCAACCGCTACGCAGCACACGATTTTGCTCGCAACTACCTGGAAACCTGCGCTCCAAATGCAATTCTGTTCACACACGGCGACAACGATACCTTCCCTGTTTGGTACGCTCAGGAAGTCGAAGGCATAAGACCCGACGTTAAGATTTGCTGTCTGCCCTACTTTGCATCCGACTGGTATATCGACCAGATGAAGTGCGCAAGCTACGACGCAAAGCCGATGCCTTTGTCACTCGAACGCATCAAGTACGAGCCCAACACACGCGACCAACTTATGATTGATTCGCGCCGCAAAGACAAGGGATTTATGCCTCTGCAAGAGTTTATGGACTACATAAATGATGACAAGAATGTAGTAAAAACTGGAGATGACTCCTATTACCTATTCCCGTCGAAGAAATTCTCATTAAAGGCCGACCCGAAGAAAGTCATCGAGTACGGCTGCGTATATCCGGGATACTACAAGGATACTGCTGGAGAAACTGAAATCTACTTCGATACCGTTCTCAACATCGACCTCAACAGAGACTATCTGCTCAAGAACGAAATGATGATTCTCGACCTCTTGAACACCAACGACTGGGAACGTCCAATCTACATCACATCGCTCGGTAGCCGTCACACCTTGAACCTCGACAACTACTTCCACAACGAAGGCTTTGCATTCCGTCTCACCCCGATGAACAAGAAGGCAAAAGCACCGGAAGGCGTTGCCAACAGCGACATCAACACCGACATTATGTACAACAACCTGATGAATGTTTACACATGGGGCAATATCAACGACCCGAATGTTTACGTTGACCAGACCATACTTCGCACCACCAAGATTGTTAAGATTAGAAACAATTTCGGCGAACTTGCAAAGGCTCTTGTAAAGGAAGGCAAGACCGACAAGGCAAAGGAAGTTATGGAAAGATGCGACTCGGTAATGCCACCGGCAATGTATCCCGTAACCTATTTCGACTGCGACTACACCGAAGGCTACTATCAGGCAGGAGAAGCCGAAACCGCCGACAGCATACTTGTTGCAGGAATAGAATCGGTACTTACCGAACTCAACTACTACAAGTCGCTCGACAAGCAGAAACGCAACACCAACGCTCAGGAAATTCAAATAAACATTGCAACCCTCGGCAGGATAGTTTCTATTTTCCAGAAGAACGAGCGCACAGAACTATTCAACACATACTATTCACTATACGCAGAAAATGCAGAATGGTATGAAAGTTTGTAATTGCGTAATAATATTGATTTTTATGGTTTGCTGTACGATTTTATCGTGCAGCAAACCTATTAATACAATAGAGGCAACTGCTCCTGTTAAGGAAGATAAAACCCTGTGTTCCAATGGCGTAACCGCCACTCTAAAGAACTTGACCGGACTTGACGGCTGTTCGTGGGTACTTGTGCTCGAGAACGGCAAAAAGTTAGAACCGACAAACCTCAAAAAATTCGACCACATAAAACTTGAAGACGGCAAACAAGTAATTGTCGAATACGAAACCAAGCCATTGGCAGCAAGTATATGTATGGTCGGAACAATAGTGGAAATCACTTGTATATCAGAAAAATAATGACTATAAAGTAACTTTTTGCCATATTTTAACCCCAAAATGACAAAAATAGGTATTGCAGAAAACATTGGAAAATGATATTTTTGCAAGCGAAAATAAAAAAGTAAAAATGTCACTTAATTCGTTTTTTTCGAGATTTAAACCTAAGGAAAACAAGTTCTTCCCGATGATAAATACAGTCGGCGACCTATTGGCAAAAGCCGCAGAAAAGCAGGCCGAACTCATCAAAAAGCCGACTTTTGAAGAAATGGAAGAAGACTATAAATTAATTAAGGAATGTGAAACTCAGTCGGATACCGAAATTGCAAAGATTTACGAGGAACTGAACATTTCGTTCATCACGCCTTTCGACCGCGAAGACATCCACAGCCTCTGCGAAACCGTTGACGACACGCTGGATTTCATAAATTCCACTTCAAAACGAATCCTTTTGTTCCGTCCTAAGCAAATTCCAGACGTTTCGGTACGTATGACCGAAATAATCAGCGAATGCTGCGAGG
>CAJOEG010000220.1 GCA_905233405.1 uncultured Bacteroidales bacterium
TACCATAACATTCAAAGGAACGGATAAAAACAGCGACTTGCAGCAATTGCTGGAAACCGGCAAGATGGGCGATTGCGAAGTGGAAGTGGAGAATGTATTCTCAAAGAACGACGGATTGTTACGCTTTGTAAAGCTCTGGCTTGTTGACAAAGGCAAGAAGACTCTTTTGTTGTACATCGACAATATCCAGTACAATATTATGATGAGTCGCGCTAGTCTTGTGCAAGTTCCAGATGCTCAGTGGGTTGATTGCGCAGAACAAATGATGAAAATGACAGAAAATAGGCTCCGTCAACTGCAAAACGAGACTGCTGCGCAAGCTGCACAACGGATAATTCAAGCAATAATCTGTGGCGATGCCAGCAATGCTAGCGAGGCATTGATCTATTACAAGAATAATCTGGTAGACTTGACTAAGCAGATGAAAGGCTGTAGGGCTACAAATTTTCAGGAACGCCGCGACAAGAGTTATGCAGGAACATACGTCTTTTACACGCTTACATATCCCAATGGCAAGAACGTTGATAGACATATCGCTGTGAGAAACGACAACGACAAACATATATGGGTTGCTGATGGTGGATTGTAAAATATGAAATCAAAAAATTGATAATATTGGTTTTGTGAAGTATAACGCAATTCGGTTGAGTGCTGGATTGCGTTTTTTATATTCCGAACAATAATAATTAAAAATACTCGTTATTGTTGTACTAACTTAAAAAATATAATATGAAACGAGTAATTTTTGTTATTTCATTATTTGCGGTGTTGTTATGCTCTTGTGCTACAGTTCAAGTTGCAACATTTAATTCGGAAGGTCAAGTTCCTGTGTATATGACTAGTAGTCCAGATGCAAAATATGAGGAGTTTAAGTACATTGAAGTGTCTGGAAGTATATTTTCTTCCCCTAGTGGACTTATGGACAAGATGCAGAAAAAGGCGAAAGAAGTTGGTGCAGATGCTGTTGTTAATGCAAAGTATGGTTATGCAGGTCTTTATCCTTATCTTGAAGGTGTTGCCGTGAAGTACAAGAAATAAGATGGTATTGGTAATAAACTGTCATTCCGCAAAACAGAACGAACAGCAAAAGGTACGTTGCTTGTGAGTTCGTTTGTGCGGAATCTCCTATTAGTACACAGATGGAGATTCCGCATAGTCGAACATTACAACGCTCTCCGTTCCGTATCGCGTGTATGTTCAGACTTGTGGAATGACTTTGTATTTGTCAAACAAAAAAAGCCCGCATTTGCGGGCTTTTTATTTGATGCACAACTGATTATGCGTACAATTCTTCGAAAATCTTTCTCAGTTCCGGGCTTTCACGGAGTTCCTGGAGAGTGAAATCAGCGTGTCCCTTAGTGTAACCGTTACCAACGATCATGTTAACATCAGCACCGATACCTTCAGCACCGAGAGCAGCCTTTGTGAAGCTGGTTGCCATCGAGAAGAAGTAAACGATACCATCGTCCTTTGTGCAGAGAACAGATGTCATTTCCTGATCCGGAACGTTTACGCAGTTGATAGTTACATCGGCCATCTTGCCGTTTGTGAGCTTTTCAACGAGTTCGTAAATTTCAACTGGAGTCTTTCCAGCAACGCTTTTAACAACATCGCAGAATCCCAATTCTTTGATTCTGTTGGTTGACTTCGGGCTGTTAGCAAGACCGATAACCTTACCGGTTACACCAACGCGCTTCTTAGCTTCGTAGCAGCAGAGCATACCGCTCTTTCCACCTGCACCGAGGATAACAACATTCTGTCCGTACTGGCAGAGCTTTGCTGTCTGAGCTGGAGCACCAGCAACATCCAATGCGCTCAAAGCGAGCTTTTCTGGCATGTCGTTCGGAATCTTAGCGTAGATACCGCTTTCGAAGAGGATAGCCTTACCCTTGATGTCAACTTGGTCAACATCTGGACGGATTTCGAGGATTTCGTCGATGCGGAGAGGAGTAAGTGACAAAGAAACCAAAGTAGCAATCTTGTCGCCTTCCTTCAGGTCGATCTTGCCCTTCAATGCGTCGCCAATCTTTTCAACGCGGCCGAGGAGCATACCGCCCGAACCTGTACGACGGTTACGGTGCTTACCCTGCAATTCAACATTGAGGAACATTTCCTTCTTAATTTCTTCCATAATCTTTTCCTGGCTTGCACCTTCGCCTGCCTGCTGCTTAGCGTAGTTGTGAATGTCGGTGAACGAAGCGGAGTCGATGTTTAATGTCTGAACATCAATAAGGATTTCGTTGTCATAAATTTCGTCCATATTGTTGTCAAGCTTGTTAGCTGGCTGTGGCAATACGCCCTTTGGCTCTAATACGCGGTGTACACCGTATTTGTTACCTTTCTTCTGCATTGTGTTTAGTTTTTAAGTTGTTATTTAAAATTTTACAATTCTCTGCAATTTTTCAAGCGACCGCAAAAATAATATTTTTCTGAAAAAAATACATTATGAATGGAAATATTTTTATTTACTATTGCTTTATGTTTTTTATTTTTGTGCCATAAAATTTGTCATAATGAAGCGAATCTTGTTGATATTATTGCTGTTAGCGTTTGCGCCTTTCGTGAATTTTGCCCAGAATGCTGATGAAGCGGAGGCAGAAGTTGTTGATTCTATGCATTTTAAGTATTTCGGAATACGCTATGCCTTTGAGGAAAACAAAAAGTCGTTGTACGTTGACATTAACTATAATGAGGAAACGCCAACTCAGGTCAACATAATGCGCCAGATAAAGATAAATGGCAAATTTTATCCAGTAAAACGTATAGGTCCGCGTGCTTTTTACGGTTGCCGCAATATTACTTGCGTAACAATTCCTGATAATGTTGAGTTTATTGACAGCAGTGCGTTCCGTTGGTGCGTAAATCTTTCAAACATAGGCATTTCTAGTAATGTG
>CAJOEG010000221.1 GCA_905233405.1 uncultured Bacteroidales bacterium
TAGCGCACAGCATCCCATAATTTGGGAGCTTCCTGCCATTCGTCGATAAGACGAGGAGTGGCACCTTCCAATAACATCTGCGGGTCCTGGTCGGCAATCTGCAAGTTACGGGCGAACAATTTAGGGTCGTTCATATACAAGACACTTCCCGCCTGCTGTTCCGCCGAGGTTGTCTTTCCGCACCACTTAGGTCCTTCGATTAGAACAGCACCCATACCTTCCAGTTTTCTCCTTAGCAACTGGTCAAAAATTCGTTCCTTATAATCGCTCATTTTTGCACTATTTTTATCACACCGCAAAAATATGTAAACTTTCTGAAACTCACAAATTTATTTTTACCAATTCCCGAACTTATGGGATTTTCATTCCCGAATTTGCAGAACTTTCATTCCCGAACTTGTGGAATTTTCACTCCCGAACTTGTGGAATTTTCATTCCCGAACTTGTGGAATTTTCATTCCTGAATTTGTGGAATCAGGATAAAGCGCTTGAATCTTCAAACAACCCCTGCCTATCCTTTCTTCTCGTTCAACTTCTTCAGCACCTCCGTCTGTATGTTCATCGGCATTTCCATATACTGGTAGAATTCCATCGAGTAGTTGGCGCGACCAGAAGTTATGTTGCGCAACTGGGTAGCATAGCCGAACATCTCCATAAGCGGCACAAGTCCGACAATCTTCTGCGAACCCTTGCGGTAACGCCTCATCGCCTCAATCTTTCCGCGACGGCGGTTAAGGTTGCCGACTACATCGCCAATGTAGTCGTCTGGAGTGTTGACTTCTATCTTCATCACCGGTTCGAGCAGAATAGGACTTGCCCTCATGAAACCGCTCTTGAAGCACAATTCGGCGCACAACTGGAATGCCATATCCGACGAATCGACCGGATGATATGAACCATCAAGCAGCGTAACCTTGACATCCACAACTGGGAATCCCGACAGGATACCGCGTTCCATAATGTTGCATACGCCCTTGTCAACCGACGGGATGTACTCGCCAGGAATGTTGCCGCCCTTGACCACATCGACAAACTCGTAGCCCTTGCCCGGATTTGGCTCCATACGCATAATCGTATGTGCGTACTGTCCGTGACCACCAGTTTGCTTAACGTGCTTGTACATAGTCTCAACAGGCATTGTAATGGTTTCCCTGAACGCAACTGCAGGCTCACCTACCTCCACTGGAACCTTGAACTCGGTGCGAAGACGGTCAACCATAATCTCAAGGTGCAACTCGCCCATACCCGAAATTACCGTCTCCTCGGTTTCCTCGTTGTACTTTGCGTGGAACGACGGGTCCTCGTTCACCAGTCGGCCAAGAGCCTCGCTCAGTTTGTCCTTGTCCTTCTGGTTGGCTGGCTGGATCTTAAGCTGGATTACTGGCTCGGGGATATGTATAGATTCGAGATAAAGCGGAAATTCCTGGTCGCAAAGGGTGTCGCCAGTCTTTGTGTATTTCATGCCGACCAAAGCAACGATTTCTCCAGCACCTGCTTCGGTAATTTCCTGACGCTCCTTAGCCTTGATGCGGAAAATACGACCAATGCGTTCGGGCTTGCGCTTCGACGAGTTGTAAACCGACATTCCGCTTGTGAGCTTGCCCGAAAAGATTCGGATGAAAGTCTGCTGACCTACGTATGGGTCGTTTATCAACTTGAAAGCCAGAGCCGAGAACTTTTCGCTGTCGAAAGGCTTGCGGCTGTGTGTCTTTTCACTGTCGTGCAGGTCGGTGCCGATAACAGAGCCAACATCAACAGGCGATGGCAGATAATCAACAACTGCATCGAGCAGAAGCTGGATACCGATATTCTTGTAGGCAGCACCGCAGAAAACAGGCGTAATCAAAAGTTTCAAAGTCTGCTCGCGGATTGCCTTCTTCAGTTTTTCCTCTGGAATTTCCTTGCCGTCGAAATACATTTCCATGATTTCGTTGTCGCCGTCGGCAAGCTTTTCAATCATAAAGGTGCGTGCTTCTTCTACCTGAGCGGCATATTCGGCCGGAATAGGATTCTCGAAGCGCTTGCCATCGGCAAAGGTGTAGGCAATATTGCGAACGATGTCGATTACTCCGACAAAGGAATCTTCTGCCCCCATAGGTACCTGCAGCGACAAAGCATTAGCATCGAGGTACTTGTTCATCTGCATCACCACTTCGCTGAAATTTGCACCAGTACGGTCCATCTTGTTGACGAAAGCGATGCGCGGCACACGGTAGCGCTCGGCCTGATTCCATACGGTTTCGCTCTGCGGCTCGACACCTCCTACAGCGCAGAAAACCGCTATCATTCCATCGATTACGCGCAGAGAACGCTCAACCTCAACGGTAAAGTCAACATGACCGGGAGTATCAATCAGGTTTATCTGATGATTGTTCCATGTGCAGGTGATTGCTGCCGAAGCGATTGTAATACCACGTTCCTGCTCCTGCTTCATGAAGTCCATCGTAGACTGACCGTCGTGGGTTTCACCAAGTTTGCAGTTCACGCCAGTGAAATAAAGTATTCGTTCCGATACCGTTGTCTTTCCGGCGTCAATATGCGCTGCTATTCCTATATTTCTTAATTCCATTGCCATATATAAACTACTGATTAAAAAGATTTTACTATTGAATTTATAATTAAAATTTTGTGATACAAAGGTAATATATATTTACGAATGACGAAAAAGGCGAACAAAACAGATTCTTTTACTCAATTTGTTCCACCACATTTTTAAGCGAATTTGAACACAAAAATTTAAAACCGACAAATTAGAATTTTGTGCATAATTTCTTTATATTCTATATGGAATATTGTTATTTTTCCTCTAAAGAAAAATTATAATATATTGACTATCAACGCCAAATTTTCTTTATTATACTGGCATAAAAATCAATAATTTTTATGTAAGTGATATTGTAATATGATTTTTAAATTTATCAAAACCTTGATGGTTGCTGTATTGCTTTTTACGGCAATATTTGCTATTGCTGGACCAAATGATCTTGTGATTTCAACAAATGGACGAGAAGCTAATCTTTGTGTAGGTGGTAGCTACAATATGCAAGTATTGGTCATAGACACTTCATCAGTAAATCCTATAAATAGTTTTAGTTATCAGTGGTTTTACAGTGCAACGCCAAGGCTTACATCAACAGATGGTTGGACAGAAATTGATGGAGCAACCAGTGATGTTCTCCAATTGCAAAATGTGTATGCAACGGCATCTGTAGGAAATGCAGGATATTATTATTGCAAAATATTTTTAGACCAGTTTCCTACTAGTTTAAGGAAGTCCGAAATAATACATGTTGATGTAGTTTCGTCTGTGCCAACTGTAGCTGATGTATCAGTTCCCGACAATGTATGCGAAGGGACAACCATCGATATGCAAGCAATAGAAGTAGTTGGACAGAAATATAAAGCATGGTATTTCGGTAACGAGATTGTTTCGTATGGGAATTCCTATCATATTGAGTTAGCTTTACCAGAATACTCTGGAGAATATAAATTCGTAGCTGCAAATGCCTGTGGTGAAGTGGTGCGCGGACCATATCAGATTTCTGTTACAGAGTTGCCTCGTATTGTTACCCAGCCACGTAGTGCTGCTCTCTGCGGTGGCGACGACCTTACATTTAGGGTTGTTGCAACGGGTACCGACTTGCAGTACCAGTGGTATTACAACAATGCACCATATCCTTCTGAAAATGCATCGACAACAACTAGTAGCCTTGTTATTGAAAATGCTAATCCCGATCCAGAATTCTATTCCAACACTTTCAATGTGCAAGTGTCAAATTCTTGTGCGACTGTAACGTCGAGGAGTGTGGGGTCTATAGTTAGTGAAGTGCCAATTATTGTCGGACAACCTGAACATCAAATCGTATGTGAAGGCACGGAGATAAACGTATATGCCGATGCAACAACGAATTATCCGATAGATACAATCACCTATCAGTGGTATCTTAATGGCAGACCTATTGAAGGAGGAAATACGAATGTACTTACCTTTGCAATGGATTCGGCTCACATGGGCGAATACTACTGCGAGTTTACAAATGGTTGTGGAACAGTAACCAGCAATGCTGCGTATATGATGGTAAAAATGCCGCCTACAGTAGAGACACAACCTTATGATGTTTATGTGTGTGAAGGCGACCAGACACAATTATATGCCAATATTACAGGAGCTTCACCTATTTCTTATATTTGGTTTTATAGTATTGACGAGGCTAATGATTTTACAACTATTACGACTCCGAATACGACAGGAGCACATACGAACAACTTAATTGTTAATTCTGCTTATGAAGGCAATAAGGGCTATTATTATTGTTTTGCCACTAATGAATGTGGTTCTGTGCGTACTGATACTATATCCATGATGGTAAACCAGTATATTCAGATATATCCTGAAATGCCGTCAATATTTTTAGCATGCTCTGGTGTCGATACAATTATAAGTATTGCCGGCCGTATATATCAGGGGACAGATCTTCTTGATGAATATGAAATAGAAGAACAAGGAATTACATTTGCATGGCATAAGCAAGGTGAAATGGAAATCATTTCAACCGAACCTGAACTCAGCTTTGTAAATCTAAGTGAAGATGATGAAGGATATTATGTTTGTGACATTACAAATACTTGCGGTCAAGAACAAATTGGTCCTATCTTGGTTAACGTGTTTTCTTCGCCTGTAATTACAATTCAGCCTCAAGATATTGAAGTTTGTGTAGGATTACCTTTTACAATTTCATTGGTAGCTGAAGGCGACAATTTAAGTTATTCATGGTATCGCAATGGTGAGTATCTTGGTTACGGAGTTGTTGACAATCAAGGTTCAACTTATACGGCTCCAGCTGCACTTCCACAGTATGGTGGAACATATAACTGTGTGGTAAGGTCGACAATTGGATGCGGAGTACAATATTCAGATACAGTTACTGTTACCGTAGGAACTAATCCTGTAATAACACATCAGCCTACACCAGCAATAAAGTCTCTTTGTGAGGGCGCTGTATATGACCTTACAATGAATGCTGAGGGAGAAGGTATTCATTTCCAGTGGTACAACGAAGGCGTAGCTTTGGCAGGTCAGACATCGGAGAACTTACATATAAATCATGTAACCAGAGGCAACAACGGAAGTTTCTATTGTTTAGTTTCAAATGCCTGCACCACTGTTCAGTCCGAATTTGCAACACTTACTGTAAATGCGGCTCCTGATATGACCTTAGGTCCAGATATACATGCTTGTCGCGGACAGTCGGTTGTTCTTGCTCCACAGGGTCAAGATGAATACGGTCACTATTCGTGGAACTATGGTACATACGGTTATCAGCCTACATTGACGGTTTCGCTTAATGGCACTTATATTCTCGAAGTTTCCGATTCGGAACACGGCAATTGTGTTGCTCGCGATACTGTTCGTGTAACATTCCAT
>CAJOEG010000222.1 GCA_905233405.1 uncultured Bacteroidales bacterium
CACAGGCTATAACAACGTATGCAACAAGAAGTAGGAACCCAGATGCAATGACATCGAGCGTGGTAATCCCATCCTGCTGCTCGTTTTCAATACGAAATGAAATAATAGGTTTACTCGACATAAAACACCAATGTAAATTTTTGCTTACTAACATTTTTCTTGATATTAACATTTTGAAATGTTAGAATCAGAACCGAGCCGATGTAGTCTCTGTCAACTACCCACGCCCCTGATGGGAGTGAGCTTGTACGGCTCCCATTGTTACCGCAGGGAGACTGATATACGATTGGGTGGTTGACTTGCACCCTGCCTTCCAAGTTCTCAATGTACCATCGAGGGGCATCTTGAACGAGGAAGGATGTTTGCTCTTCAGAGCTATGTTGATTGCGGCGTTCCAGTCGGCATCCAGGACAGTACCGTTCTTGCAATAAAACCTGCGTTTTTTACGAGTACCTTCTTTTTTGCCAGTGGTGCAATCTGTTTGGCTTGTCATGAACGGAGAAACTGTTTCCACTGTCTTACCGTACAGCGGTGCCTTGTATGACAAGATTTGCTTGAACTTGTAGAATGGAATTTGGCACATCCTACGATTATGGGATTTCCGTTTGAATCCCTCTTTAGATTTTGACGTTTTCTGCTTAATTCCGCTTAAATCTTCCATTACGATAATGGAAGCCAATGTGCTTTGGATTACCGCATTGGCAATCTTTCTGCACATATCGGTAGACTGGTTTCGCTCCTTGAACGATAGCTTACGAGCATGTCTATGTGCAGACTTAGTTCCCTTCTTCTGCAAACAACGCTTCAAGTAGCGTAGTTTGCGTCTACGTTTGTTATATTCCTTGTCATGAAACATCACTCCATCAGATGATATGGCAAACCGACGTTCACCCATATCCAGACCGATGCAGTTGTCATCATACAACGGTACATCGGGGACATTGAATGTTATAGCAAGAAAGAACCGTCCGTCCCTCATGAAAATCAACGGGTCAGCTGTGGTATATTGCACAAACAACGATTCAAGCCTATCATAGCCGACAATATCCGCTACGGCCCTTTTGCAGGCCTTGCCTGAGCACAATGCAATACTATTGCGATTAAACTTGGAGTATAGCCGCTTGTCCAACCTCATCGAGAGACCATTCTTTTCGGGTATCTTGTGCCTCTTATGGCCGTTGCTCTTGACGGAACGGAATGCTGATATGCACTCCTTATATATCTTGATTACGCCCTGACTTGGGATTGTTGGATATTCCTCACGGAGAATATCATACACGGCTTTGTGTACTGACCGCAAATCTATATGGATGTTGTTGGAATCCAATATGTTAGCACACTTGTTATAGGCTTCCCTGGACAATGCAAGAAGACTAGACCAGTATTCGTGGTCTTCCTTGGTACGGAACCGTATCTCTGCATTGTAGGTCAGTTCTGCCATTTGAATTTCACCCGTGTTCACCTATAAGTTTATATGGTTCCAGTTCTAAAAACATGCATTCTAGGCTCAATATTGAAATAAAAGTGTTCTCAAAGTGTTCTCGTGGGCATTCCTAAGCCCCCCTAAATGGTGGCATCTTTCTGCCCACGCTTATTGTGAATCCACTTCATGGTTAATCCTTTTCAGAACAGACTTCGACAACAAAGTTCTTTGCTTTACGCTCAATCAATACGACAATGACGGCAGTAGCGATGTAGATGAGTGCTGCAATTATTTTCTTTTTCATGAGGAATCCTCCATTTATTGTTTGGTTTGACGACAGAAATATACATATTTATCTAAGTATTGTCAATGGAATTTGGATAAATAATCGTTATTTTTACCCAAGTTGACAGGAATTGGTTTTTATACTATATTTTTTACAAAAAAGAGGTGCAATATGGCTAACGAAAACGAAGAATGTACACTTAAACGGTTGTTTGAATACCTTTATCCTACCGACGTGTGGTTCGAATACCGCTCGACTTCTGCGGATGGGGCATACATCAAGGTGCTTCTATACAATGATTTGTGGGTTACAGTCTATCCATATATTCACAATACTTTCAAAGTTGTCCACCACGACGACAATACAAATCCGACGGAAACCGTTCACTACTGGTCATACAACGACCTGATTGAGTATCTCTCTGTAAATTACGAAGGCTAGTATGAATACGAACGACATTCCCTCAGACAAGTTGGACAAGCTCCGCACATACTACATCAACACTAAGGGTGGATTTATCGGAAAGGACTCAACCGATGAAAAACTACAATTCGTGATGGAAGGATACAAGGCACTCACTTTCGACAAGGCGGAGGCTGCAGTAAAATTTGCTCACAACCTCGTCGCATCAATGGGCATCCCGCTTGCACGAGTGTTCTATTGCAGCAACCAGCAGCAACATCACGGTATCGCATTGCTTCGTCGTGAAGGTGACCAAATAAAGTATATGTACATCGGCCAGTCCGATACGCCTATGCAGTTACATGGCGGGCTTCCAGCATTGTTGCATCGAATTTCTCAATCAAGGAGATGAATTATGGACCACTATATCGACTTCAAATCAGGCGTTCAACATCACATTCGCAACAAGTTCCTAGAAGCTAATGGTCATAACCTGCCAGAGGCGGTAGAAGGTGCCACATATTTGGCCGACGAGCTCAACGATTTTATCAGATATTGCTTCGACAACTTCGGCGATACCTTAAAAGAAAGATACCGCTGCTCAATCGGAATATTGGCTAAAATTGATTCGGTTGACCACCCAGAACGGTACAAAAGCTATAACATGAGCTCCATGTTCGATGTACACCTTTGTGCAGGACGAATTATGGCAAAACACGCCATACAACAGGAAGACGTGCCGCTTGCTCAAATCGAAAATGATGT
>CAJOEG010000223.1 GCA_905233405.1 uncultured Bacteroidales bacterium
TCTTCCATACTTTGATTCTGATTTGAGTTGCAGGCGGTAAGACCAAATGCCAGTCCACACGCCATAAGTTTAAATATAGATTTCATCGATAACAATTTTTTTGCAAAATTATTCCTTTTTTGCAATCGTTATCTTCGGCTCCTCGTGGTTTAACAATCTTTTAATATTCTTGCGGTGCGTAACTATCAGCAATATGGCTACAAGTATTGAAAATACGGTCATTGTAATGCTGTGACCTGCCTCTCGGAAGAAACCTAGCACATAAACAACTATCGGAAAAGCCACCGCAGCCGACATCGACGAAACAGAAACTATCCTTGTTATAAGCACAACGATAATGAAAACTCCCAAGGCTATCGCTGCTGACAACGGGTCGAGTGCAAGCACAAGTCCGAGCATCGAAGCGACACCTTTTCCACCCTTGAATCCAGAGAAAATCGGGAAAATGTGACCAACTATCGCCATCATACCGAACAAAAGTTGGTACAGATAGTAGGCTTCTGAACCTTGGGCAACATAAACCGAACCTTCCGGCGATGCAAACTTGTTGAGCAGCATCACGAAGAACATCGTCGGCACGAAACTCTTTATCACATCGGTGATGAACACTGGTATCGCACATTTCCAGCCAAGTACGCGCAGAACATTGGTCGAACCAGCATTCTTGCTTCCGTGTTCGCGAATGTCGATTCCGTAGAACCATTTGCCGTACCACAATGCCGAACTGAATGAACCAATCAAATAAGCGGCGATTGCAAGCAATATTATTATAAGTATATTCATGTCTTAATGTTTTTTCTACTTCATCTTCTTTGTTCTGTCGAGGTCGCGCTTGGTGTCGCGGTCCTTGATGTCCTCGCGCTTGTCGTGCAGTTTCTTACCACGAGCCAATGCAATTTCCATCTTAGCTATTCCTGCCTCGTTGAGAAACAACGACACCGGCACTATAGTCAATCCCTTCTCTGCAACTTTTTTCTGCAACTTGTTAAGTTCCCTGCGGTTAAGCAATAGTTTACGGTCGCGCTTGGGGTCGTGGTTGTTGCAGGTGCCGAGCGAATACTCCGAAATATGCACCGATGTAACCCACAATTCATTCTCCTTATACACGCAGTACGAATCGGTGAAATTTATCTTGCCGTCACGAATCGACTTTATTTCCGTCCCTGTAAGCACAATGCCTGCTGTGTATTTTTCAATAAACTCGAACTTGAAGAACGCTTTCTTATTTTTATATTCTATCTTTTTCATTTCCAACAATCTAATCCACAAAAAATCCCATAATAATTCCATCGAGGGTCTGTGCTACCGCAACGCCCAGTACTATAACCAGCACCGACAAAATCATAAAAATAATTACCCTGTCCTCGGCAACCTTCAAGAAATAAAGCGCGCCGAAATACATCAGATATAAACTGTATGCCACCAAAATCCACAGGAAAAACAGACTCGGAAACACCGCCAACACTGCATAAAGCAGATAAAACGGAAGCATACATTCCATCAGGAACAGCGACGACTTGCGATACTCAATGCTTCCATACATTCGGCAAATCCAATTTTCAAGGAAACTTACCAAAAAGTAGGTCAGCGCAAACAGCAACGTGATGGCAACAGAATCGAGCAGAACAATCGGAAAGCCCTCCTCAGGCATATGGTTAAGTGCAGAACCGAACAGCACGATTGCAAAAAATGCAGACATCAGCAGAGGGAAAATCTTGCTATGCAAGTCCTTTGCTGTCAACGACGAGAAATCGTACCGCTGCCAATAAATACGCGGACTAACGAATATCTTCGCCATTTTTCCTATGACACTTTTTACAACCATAAAATACTGCAAAATTTTGCAAAGATAGTGTTTTTGTCGAATAAATGAAAATTTAAAATTTCGGCATACATAAACAAAAAAAGGAAGCCTTGCGACTTCCTTTTAATTTTTCCATCATCTATCTTGCTGTTATTCAATTACAAATGTAAAATAAGTATCTGGATATGGTTCATTCTTCAGTACAAAATGCCACCACTCTGTACTAATGCCCCTAAATCCGTGACGAAGCATTGCATCGCGCAGAATCATGCGGTTTTTGTGCTGTTCTGGAGTTACGCCAGCATAGTCGGGATGACTTTCTTCGCCTAACCAGTCGAACGGTGAGCCCATGTCAACCTCCTTTTCTGTGTTCATGTCAAAAAGAGTAAGGTCGATTGTCGAACCACAGGTATGCCTGCTCTTTTTTGCGATGTAGCCTTCCTCAAAAAGACGAGGCTTATCAATATCCGGATAGAAATAACGTTTCATAAGAGTGTCAGATGCCTCATGCGACCAGCGAACAAAATGATCAACAGCACATTGTGGACGATACGCATCGAAAATCTTCAAGCGATAGCCCATTGCCTTAACATCATCGCTAACAGCCTTAAGACTATCGGCAGCCTCCTTGGTAAGATATGCTATAGGTGCATTATAGCCATCAACACGCACACCCATAAAGTTGAAAGTGCTGAAATACCGTATTTCCAGAATTGCATCAGGCACAACATCCGTCAATACGACAAAACCATTCTTCGACGCCTCGGAAACTGTTGTATCAACCGTATTTGCAGCTGATTCAACCGATTCTTTTTCTTCCGAAACAACTGTCTCATTTTTTACCGCAGCAGCATCCTTCTCTCCATTCTGGCACGAGAATGATAACGCACAAAATACCAAACAGATAAAAATGTTCAAAAATAATCTCCTATTCATTTTATTTTACTTTTATTGTGTCGCAAATATACATGTTTTTTTGATATGCAGAATTAAAACAACAGAACGAGTTTTACAATCCAGCTTGCGCCTTCGACTGCGCTACGTACTGCTGCACTACCGGATCGTTGGGAT
>CAJOEG010000224.1 GCA_905233405.1 uncultured Bacteroidales bacterium
GTTCGCCAAGCGGAGTGCCGATTCCAAACAAGAACGGCAGCGGCTATATGAAGGACCGCGACGGCAACACCGTGATGACCAAGCTCGACGAGCAGACACTTGTCGAAATTGCAAAGATTACCGGAGGCATATATGTCCGCGCAACAAATAGTTCAAGTTCATCGGATGCCATCCTCAGCGAACTAAACAACCTGCAGCAGAGCGAAACCACCAAGCAGATATATTCCGAGTACGACGAAAGGTTCCAGTACTTTGTATTTGTAGCACTGATACTGCTTGTCCTCGAAGTATTCCTGCTCGAACGCAAGAACCCGATTCTAAGCAAGATAAAGTTGTTCAAAAAAGAAGAAAACGAAAACAAGTCACAGATATAGATACAGATACATTGTAAAGACGCAAAATTTTGCGTCACGGTCTAGTGTCACAAAGAAAGGACAAAACCAATGAAAACGACAATCGCAATAATCGCAGTACTTATATTAGCCGCATCCACATCCTTTGCTCAGGAAGAGCGTTCGCTCATCCGCAAGGGCAACAAGGCATACGAGGAAGGCAACTTCGGCAAGGCCGCCGACCAGTACGACCAGGCTTTGAAAACCAACCCCGCCGAAGTTAGCGTATATGGTAATTCGGGCGCGGCCAACTACCGCAACGACCAGTTTGATAAGTCGGTTAACGCCTACAACGAATACCTTCGCACCGACCTCACCGACAAGCAGAAGGCCGAAGCCTACTACAACCTAGGCAACACCTACATGCAAGCCAACAAGTATAAGGAAAGCGTAGAGTCGTACCGCAACGCACTGAAGCTCGACCCCACCCACGGCCGTAGCCGTCACAATATGGCAGTCGCCACCAAGATTATGCAGCAACAGCAGCAAAATCAACAGCAGAACGGCGACAACAACCAGCAACAGCAACAAAACCAGGACCAGAATAAAGACCAGCAACAGCAGAACCAAGACCAGAACAAGGATAATCAGGACAAGCAAGACCAGCAGCAGCAACAGCAGCAGAACGACCAGAATATGTCACGCGAAGAAATGGAACGCTATCTGGAATCGCTAAGCCAGAAGGAAAAAGAAACCCAGGACAAGGTCCAGAAGGCACAGCAGGCACAAAAACGACCGCTGGAGAAGAATTGGTAAAGAAGGCGAAAAGGCTAAAAGGCTGACAGGCTTAAAGTCGAGATGCCGACAATACAATACTTTACGATTTACATAAAAATACCCCAATTTTTTATTGCGTAATTTTTTTATTTTTGCGTCATAATAAAAAATAATAATATGAAAATAATACGATTGACAACCATTTTGTTTTTGCTCATATCATTTTGTGGGCAAGTTTGTTTGTCACAAAACACAACAAAGCATGTTTTGAAGACGCAGCAGGAGATTGTCTTGTTTTTTGAAAAACATGAAGAGATATACAATGTATATCATGATTTTTACAAAAACAAACAGTTTGATATGGCGATTAAAACGCTAAAAGAACTTGTCACATTCTTTGACACAACCACTTTTGATAGTCAGTGGGAGGATGTTATGGCATACAAGGATGATTTGGCAGCTAATGTATATTATAATCTTGCTTGTTGTTACGCATTGACGACACACAAGAAACTTGCATTGGAAACACTGGAAAAATCCATACGCTTAGGCTACAAGGACTATGGTAATATGCTTAACGACAAAGATTTTGAGAATATCAGAAAAGATAAGAAATTCAAATCCCTACTTGAAGAGATAAAGCAATATGACCGATTGACGATTTTGCAAAATTCGTCTGCCTATATCAAAGATGACAACGATTCGCTGCCGCAATTTGTTTATCAGGATTCTGGAGACTATCGTTTAATGAATGTCAGGGAATTTTTTGATCTGGACTCCGTTGCCGGTGACGGTGACGAGATTTCCAAGATCCTGAATATCCTTCATTTCGTTCATAAAGCTATCCGGCACGATGGGGGCAATTTCGCGCTGTGTGAATTTGATGCTATCGACATCTACAATTATCACAAATCAACGGGAAAAGGTGTCAATTGTCGTCATCTGGCCATTGCTTTGAATGAGATGTATCTTTCGATGGACATACCGTCGCGATATGTGACCTGTATGCCATACGACGAAAAAGATCAGGATTGCCACGTCATCAATTCGGTTTGGTCGTCACAATATCAGAAATGGATTTGGATAGACCCCACTTTCGAAGCATACGTGAAAGACGAGAATGGTAATTTCTTGAGCATCCAGGAAGTGCGGGAGAGACTAATTGACGGTCGGCCTCTTTTCTTGAACGAGGATGCCAACTGGAATTATGAGAACAAGCAGACAAAAGAGTATTATCTGGAGGGCTATATGGCCAAAAACCTATATTGGTTTGATTGCGTGACAAATTATTGTTTTAATCCGGAGAGCAGATATAGGTATGTGAAGAATAAGCACGTGGTTTTAACACCGTCAACATACAAAACGCCATCAACATACGAAAATTCCAGCGATTGGGCCGTTATCACCCACGATGCCGATTATTTTTGGCAAACTCCGACAAAATAAACGATATGTAACGGTGTGGGGGCGAGGATAATCATTCGTCCCTAAAATGCAATTATACCATTTTTGGTCCGTTGTAGAGACGCGCCATGGCACGTCTCTACATCACCCCGCCCCGTGCTCACGTGCGCGAGGTAGAGCCGGATCAAAACTGAAACGAGTACACAAAATAGAACGTGGAGTTGTAGTGTTTCTTGAAGATTCCGGTGGTGACTTCTTGTTCAGGGATGCCAATCCTTTAACACCGAAATTAGGCTTGGAGCGGGTGCCTTTCATGGTGAAGTTCATATCCAGCTGCAACAACATTCGTA
>CAJOEG010000225.1 GCA_905233405.1 uncultured Bacteroidales bacterium
ATTGGAGGAATATTATGAAAGCATTTAAGGCATACGATATTAGGGGTGTTTATGGCGTGGATTTCACAAAGGAAGATGTTTACAAAATCGGATTTTTCCTTCCGCAGATTATGAAATGCGACAAAGTCCTTGTCGGTAGGGATGTGCGAGTGTCGTCGCCTGAAATTTTTGAATACCTGTCGAAAGGAATTACCGATGCTGGCGTTGATGTATATAATGTAGGTATATGCACCACTCCGTTGGTTTACTGGTCAACGGCGAAATTCGGTTTCGATGCATCGGTGATGATTACGGCTTCGCACAATCCGGCATCGCATAACGGACTCAAGGTTTCGGGCAAGGATGCTACACCTGTTGGCTACGACGATGGGCTTTCGACTGTTGAGAAACTTGTTATGGAAGGAGAGGTTAAACCAGCCGAAAGCAAGGGCAAAATCGTTGATTATGATGTGTATGACAAGTATCTTGACTTTATGTGCCAATATGTTCCCGACATTTCAAACCTGAAGGTAAGCGTTGACTGTAGCAATGGAATGTCGGCATTGTTTATCAAGAAGTTGCTTGGCGACAATGCTATGTATATCTGTGACGAACTTGACGGTACTTTCCCAAATCACGAGGGAAATCCGCTTATGTCCGAAAACCGCGTGATGCTGCAGCAACACGTGCGCGAGCACAAGTCCGACATTGGTGTGATTTACGACGGCGATGCCGACCGTGTGATGTTTGTTGACGAGAATGCCAATTTTGTATCTCCCGACCTTATGATTGCCGTCCTTTGCCATTATTTCCTTGAGGAAAAAGGCTTGAAGGGCAAGGTTTATCAGGATATTCGCACCTCGAAGGCTGTGGGAGAGTATGTTGCAAAATTCGGCAGCGAGATGGTGATGTGGCGTGTCGGTCGTGCGTATGCAGCGAAGAAACTTCGCGAAGTTGACGGTATTTTCGGCGGAGAGTTGGCAGGTCACTATTATTTCCGCGACTTTTACTACTCCGATTCGGGCATTCTCGCCAGCCTGTTGATTTTGCGTATTGTTGCAAATATGAAGAAGCAAGGCATATCGGTTTCTCAGTTGATTTCAAACATCAGCCACTACGAAAATTCTGGCGAAATCAATTTCCAGGTTAATGAGAAGCAGAAGGCTATGGATTTGGTTGTGGAGCATTTCCGTGCTCAGGCAGAACCCGAGGCGTTCTACGATTTCGATGGCTACCGTATGGAGTACAAGGACTGGTGGCTTAACATACGTCCTTCAAACACAGAGCCTTATCTGCGCTTTTTGTGCGAGGCGAAATCAACGGAATTGCTTGAGAGCATAAAGTCGCAAGTTGCTGATATTGTCGAAAATATCAAATGATTTTCTTTGATAAATATCATTATTTCGACCTCAGCGATATTGCGAAGCCTCCACAGCGTGCCATCTTAACCTTTAGCACCGACTTTGAAGTAACCTTCTGCTTTGTAATTGTATATGCCTGCGGATTGTAACTGTCACCAGGAATTCCGTCGGCATCCTTGGCATCGGTATAAATAACAGCATCGTATGAAACACCTGGCTGCAGGAAATCGAGTTTTACGGATACTTCACGAGCATTTTCATCGGTAATGCCACCAACATACCATACATCGTGCGGAGTCGCATTTTTCAGGTCGGCTGCTGTAGCATTTTCAGGTAGAGCATATACAAACCGTGCAGCATTCGAGAGCATATCCTTCTTGCCATCAGGCAACTCCCCTACTCCTTCGGCAGCTTTGTTCAAGGTTGAAATTTTCGGCTTACGGGCGGTAACAATATATGCTCCTGGTTCTGCTTCAAGGTACAAGCTTTTCTCCCAATCGATGGCAACATCCTTTATGAACTGGAAAGCGTCCATAAACGGCTCGTAGTGTTCGGGGAAGTCGGATGCCATCTGCAACGGAGAGTAGAACGTAACATACAATCCCAACTGGTTGCAAATAGTATGGCGCATCAGCTCTTTGTTCCATTCTGCATTTTTGCTCATGTCTGTTTCGAAAATACCTGGGGTGTAGTCCATTGGACCGCCTTGCAGACGTGTGAACGGCAAAATTGTTGTATGTCCTGGCTTTATGCGTCCGCGGAACTCGGTTCCCATTGCGCTCTCGTTGCCAATCATATTTGGCCAAGTACGGCAAAGTCCTGTAGGACGTACTGCCTCGTGCGCATTGACCATAATATGATGCTTTGCGGCCTCAGTTATGCAGTAGTGGTAGTGGTTGATAAGCGGCTGGCTGTAATGTCCTTCGCCGTAGGGAAGTATCTTGCCGACATATCCGCTTTTAACGGCATCATAGCCATATTTATTCATTAATGTGTATGCCTTTTCAAGCCAGTGTTCGTAATTTATTGTCGATGAAGAACTTTCGTGGTGCATAATAAGGCGTATGCCTTTTTCGTGAGCATATTTGTTCAATGCAGGCAGGTCAAAATCGGGATATGGAGTAAGGAAATCAAATACATAGTCCTTTTCCTTGCCGTACCAGTCTTCCCAGCCGATGTTCCATCCTTCGATTAGCAGGGCATCGAAGCCATTTGCTGCAGCAAAGTCGATGTAGCGACGTACATTTTCGTTGTTGGCCGCATGACGTCCGTGAGGCTTTACCTTTGTCCAGTCAATCTGGTCGAGTTTGATGCTGGGATAGTCATCGGTATAGTGCCAGTTGCTCTTGCCGACAATCATCTCCCACCACACACCGCAGTACTTCGTGGGATGAATCCATGAGGTGTCTTCCAGTTTGCAGGGCTCGTTGAGGTTGAGGATAAGATTGCTTGACAGCATGTCGCGGGCATCGTCGCTGACCATCACCGTGCGCCATGGTGTCTCAC
>CAJOEG010000226.1 GCA_905233405.1 uncultured Bacteroidales bacterium
CCGCTATGTCAACTCCGCTTACAAAGATAGCAAATGTGGCTTGACTTTTTTAATTTTTATCTACTGGCATAAAAATCAGATTTTTTATGTAAGTTTGCACAAAATTTCATGTATGGAAAGTCTATTGTCAGAAATAAAGGCGGCGAACCAAGATTTGTTCGACAAGATTGTTGAATATCGCCGTCATATACACCAGAATCCCGAACTGTCGTTTCTGGAATTCGAGACCGCTAAATATATACGCGACATACTGCACGATAACGGAATTGCAACCGATGACAGTTTCGGTGATAATGCCGTGATTGCCGTCCTTGGCGAAGGTGGCGAAACTGTTGCCCTGCGTGCCGATATTGACGCTCTGCCAATTTGCGAGGAGGTGGATTTGCCGTTCCGTTCGCAGAACGAGGGCGTTATGCACGCCTGCGGACACGATGCCCACGCGGCTTCGCTTTTGGGTACTGCATTGATATTGAAACGATTGCAAAAATACATCCGCAATCGCATAGTGCTTATTTTCCAGCCGGGCGAGGAATTGTGTCCTGGCGGGGCAAACATATTGGTGCAGAAAGGTTTGCTTGAAAAGTACGACATAAGGCGCATTGTCGGAATGCACGTTTCCGCCGAACTGCCGACAGGCAAATTCCTTTTCGGCAACGGCTATCTTATGGCGGCTACCAACGAACTGTATATCAAGTTTCACGGGGTTGGAGGGCATGCCGCTATGCCGCAGAAACGTAGCGATACCGTTCTCGCACTTGCCGATTTCCTTGTGGAAGTCCGCAAGATGCAGGAATCGCTTACTGACGATATGCCATTCGTGGTGGCTTTCGGAAAGATTGTCGGCGACGGTGCGCTCAATGTTGTGCCGCCCGAAACTTCCGCCGATGGCACTATGCGTACTTTCAATCCAGTGTTACACAGAACAATAGAGGAAAATCTAAAGCGAATTTCCGAGCAGTCGGCGGCAAAGTACAAGTGTACAGCCGACCTTGAAATCCGTAAGGGCTATCCTGCTGTGTACAACAATCCAGAAGTTACCGCCAAGGTCAGAAGTCTGGCTGCCGACTATGTTTCGGAGGCTAACATCGACGAGATGCCTTTGAAGATGACCGCCGAGGACTTTGCGTATTATTCCGAGAAGATTCCAGCGACCTTTTTCCGCGCCGGCATAATGGGCAACGGCAGGGGAGAGGTTACTCAGCATAATCCCAAGTTCGATATGGACGAGGAGGTTTTCCATACGACATCGGGGCTTATGGCTTATATTGCACTGAACTTAACAATGGATAATTGACAATGGATAATTGATAATGGATAATTGATAATGGACAATTGATAATGGACAATTGATAATTGATAATGGACAATGGGGTTTATTGTAAGAACGCAAAATTTTGCGTTCCAACAATAACCACAAAAACCTATGAACCAAAAACATAATATGAAAAAACTTTTGATGGACGAAATGGGACGGCTGTCGGTCGAGCAGTTCAAGGCGGCGAAGAAGAATCCGTTAGCCGTTGTGCTTGACAATGTACGCAGCCATCACAATGTAGGGGCAGTTTTCCGTACCTGTGACGCCTTTGCCTGCGAACGTTTGCTTTTGTGTGGAATCACTGGCACTCCGCCTCACCGCGATATTCAGAAGACGGCGCTTGGCGCAACAGAATCGGTAGAGTGGAAATATTACGAAAACACAATGGATGCCATTTCGGAGCTGAAAGAATCTGGGTATAAGATTGTTGCGCTGGAAATTGCCGAGGGGAGCATTCCTGTGGATTCGTTTTCCGCCGTCGATGGCGAAAAATATGCGCTTGTGCTAGGTAACGAGGTCGAAGGTGTCGACGATGCCGTGATGGCGCAAGCCGACATTTGCCTTGAAATTCCGCAGTTCGGCACTAAGCACTCGCTCAACGTTTCGGTAAGCGGCGGAATTGCAATCTGGGAAATCGTCAAGAAATTAATTGGTAATTCGTAGACTTTTAACTCTCAACTATTAACTCTTAACTTTTATATTTTAACTCTCAACTTCATTAATCGCTTCCTTTGCGTGTGCCAATGCTGCATCAAAATTGTCGTGAATGTTTCCCTTGCCTATTAGGAACGATATGCGGCTCTTATCAAGAGACTTGCGTACGTTTGGTTGTACACCCGAAAGGAAAATCTTCTTGTTCGATGTCTTCAGCGACTTGATGGCTTCGCGGAAGTTTCGCTCTCCAGTTTCGTCCATAAACGGGACGTGTCGCATACGGATTATCAGGATTTTGGTTGAATCGGGACGACCTTTCAGCACTTCGCTGAACTGCTTGGCAGCACCGAAGAAGAACGGACCACTGATTTCGTAGATTTCTATGCCTTCGGGGACATCATCGTAGTTTTCCATTGTGTTGGTGTCGAGGTCGTTCTTCAATATTGCCTCGCCGTTGTCGGCCATACGCTTCATGAACATGAGCGAAGCAAGCACAATAAGGATCATTTCCTTCGGTTCACTGGCGGGAATTGTTCCGATAAAGTTGAGAATGATTCCTTCATTAAGAGGTCGCACGCTGTTAGGTTGGTATGGAAGACAGAAGAAGGAGATGTATGAGTAGGTTTGTGTTGTTTGGTGAACTGTGCATCGAGCTACAACGAGCTTAATAAAGTGGTTCATCTGTTACATTAATGGCGATCTCCTTTATGGATCAAAGAGTTTCGGTGCGACATAAGCGCATCTATGTGCCTGATCCATGGAACAATTCCCGAGTGGCAGGTGATAATTGGTAATGCAAAGTTGGGAGGAAAACGTATGAGCGCCAAGTGTCAGAGCCGCTAGCCTCCTTGTGAAGCATT
>CAJOEG010000227.1:0-4887 GCA_905233405.1 uncultured Bacteroidales bacterium
GAAAAACTATCATTCCTCATCGGCGGACGTATCGACAAGCACAATATGATAAAAAATCCGATAATAAGCCCGCGTGGCAACATAAGGTATTCACCGCTGAAATGGATGTCGTTGCGTGCTGGTTATGCAATGGGATTCCGTGCGCCACAGGCTTTCAACGAGGACCTGCATATTGCAGCTGTTGGTGGCGAAGTTTCATTGATTAACATTGACCCTGCACTGAAGCCTGAGAAGTCGCATTCGGCAAACGCATCTATCGATTTCAATACAAAATGGTCGAGTTCCGCTATTGATTTCCTAGTCGAAGGTTTCTACACAGTGCTTAACGACGTGTTCATCCTTGAAGAAAACGGACACGACGCTACTGGCAACCTATTGTTAACCAGAACCAACGGAAGCGGAGCAACTGTTGCTGGCGTAAATTTCGAACTGAAATACATTCCCACCAAGAAACTTGAATTACAGGCAGGATTCACCTATCAGCAAAGCCGTTACAAGCAACCCGAAGTGTGGAGCGAAACCATCGAAGCACAAAGACGAATGTTCCGCACGCCCGACACATACGGCTTCCTAACTGTTTACTATTCACCACTGAAGGATTTTGACATTTCGCTTTCGGGAACATATACAGGCTCTATGCTCGTGCAGCATTTCGCAGGCTACATAGCCGAAGATGCCGAAACAACAACAAAGCCATTCTTCGACACCAACCTGAAACTTTCATACTCGTTCAAGCTAAAGGACGATTTAAGCCTTGAAGTAAGTGCCGGAATGAAAAACATATTCAACAGCTATCAGCGCGACTTTGACCAGGGCGAACTTCGCGATGCGGGATATATCTATGGACCAAGTTTGCCGAGAAGTGTATTTTTCGGATTGAAATTCTCAATGTAAAGACAACATAGGTTCAAAGTTCAAGGGGTTCAAAGTTCAAGGGGTTCAACAGTTCAAGGTTCAACAGTTTAACGATTTGAAAATTTGATGATTTGAAAATTCTGTAGCGATATGGCACGCCGCATCGCCACTATTAACCATTATCCATTGTCAATTGTACATTGTACATTATCCATTGTTAATTATCCATTGTTAATTGGTTAGTATCTATTTGTAAAAAGACAAGGGATTCTCATTTTTTTTGTACATATTTGCAACGTAAAATGGATTGATATGAAGAAGTTCATTATAATAGCCATATTATTGGCAGTCACGACATTTGTTAACGCACAGAAATATGTGTTCCTGTTCATTGGCGACGGTATGGGACAGTCCGACGTTGACCTTTACGAAGCCTACCTTGCCGAAAAAGACGGGAAAGAAGGATTCGTACAGTCGAACATCAGCAAAATTCCCTTGCTGTCGATGTGCACCACCCATTGCAAGAACCGCAGAATAACAGATTCGGGCGCAGCCGGTTCGGCTATTGCGTGCGGACAAAAGTTCAACGTAGGAGAAATATCTTATTCGGAAGACGGAAACCAGCCGAAATCAATAGCAAAAGTCGCCAAGGAAAAAGGCATGAAGGTCGGCATTATAAGCACCGCACCGATGAATCACGCTACACCAGCCGCATTTTACGCCAATCAGGCATCCCGCAAAAGTTACTATCAAATAGGACTTCAACTTTCTGAAAGCAATTTCGATTTCTTCGGTGGCGGCGGCCTACTGAAACCCACAGGCAACAAAAAAGACGAAAAAGACCTGATGACAATATATCAGGAAGAAGGCTACCTCACTTTCACATCGCTAAAGGCAATAGCAGCGCTAAAAAGCCACAACACAAAGGTAATCTTCACCAACGAAACCCTCGACCGCGAAGCAAGCATTCCGTACAAGATTGACAGGGAAGATTTGCCAAACAATTCGCTTGCAGAAATTGTAGAAACAGCAATCGTACACTTGGACAATCCCAAAGGCTTCTTTATGATGGTGGAAGGCGGAAAAATCGACTATGCCGCACACGACAACGATGCAGGTTCAATCATAGGCGAAATGGAGGACTTTGACAATGCAATCGCTGAAGCATACAAATTCTACTTGCAACACAAGAACGAAACTTTGATTATAATCACTGCCGACCACGAGACTGGCGGTGTTTCGCTGGTTACGAATCAAACTTTGGAATCCTTAGCAAACAGAAAATGTCGATGTCGAAATTCGGAACAATCATAAAGAAACAGACCAAAAACGAAGATAATGTTTCCCTTAAAGAATATACCGAAATGGCATCAAAATACTTTATGGGAATAGAAATGGATTTCTCGGCAGAAGAACAAGCAATTCTTAACGAAGCTTACGCCGACATAAATGCAAAATCTAACCGCGCAAAGGACGAGGTCAAGTCGAAATACAACGGCAACAACCCAATGGCATACGCATTCTGCCAGATTATGAACAGAAGGGCATCCGTTGGCTTCTCGACAAATGCTCACACCTGCGCGAAAGTTCCGGTTTATGCAGTTGGAACTACCACTCCAATTCTCGACAATACGGAGATTTTCGGTGTGATAAAGTCATTCATTGAAAAATAATAACAACAAATAATTTTTTCGATATGCAGAATTTAGAATGGTCAAAACTCCCGTTCGGATACGTAAAGACGAACTACAATGTACGTTGCGTTTGGAAAAACGGCAAATGGGGAGAAATCGAAGTTAGTGATTCGGAATACATCAACATCCACATCGCATCCACCGCATTGCACTACGGACAGGAAGCTTTCGAAGGTATGAAGGCTTACCGCGGCAAGGACGGCAAGGTTCGTTTGTTCCGCTGGGAAGAAAACTGCAAGCGACTCAAGCTATATGGCTCAGGTTGACGACAAGCTGTTCTTCGATATGGTAAAGAAGGTTGTGGAACTCAACGCAGACTTCATTCCTCCATACGGAACTGGCGCTTCGTTGTATATCCGTCCGTTGCTCTACGGTTCGGGCGCAAAGGTTGGTGTTCACCCTGCCGACGAATACACATTCCTCATCTTTGTAACTCCAGTTGGTCCTTACTTCAAGGAAGGCTTCAACCCAGTTAAGATTGCTATCATCAGGGATTCGGACCGCGCCGCTCCACTCGGAACCGGAACAATGAAGGTCGGCGGAAACTACGCAGCTAGCTTCCGTGGTCTCGAAAAGGCTCACGAAGCAGGTTACGGCTCTCCTATGTACTTGGATTGCCGCGAAAAGAAGTACATCGACGAAATCGGTGCAGCAAACTTCTTCGCAATCAAGGACAATACCTATATTACACCTAAGTCAACATCAATCCTTCCGTCAATCACCAACAAGAGCCTCGAAGAGGTTGCCAAGTACATTGGCTTGAAGGTTGAAAGACGTCCTGTTGACGTTGCCGAACTTCCTACATTCGAAGAAGCAGGCGCTTGCGGAACTGCTGCTGTTATTTCTCCAATAGGCGAAATCGTTGACATCGACGAAAACAAGCACTACGTTTACTGTCCCGACGGCAAGCCAGGCAAGTGGTCAACCAAGATGTACGAAACCCTTGTAGGAATCCAGTACGGCGATATTCCAGACCCGTTCGGATGGATTACGATACTTGAAAACATCTAATTAACTGGACTAGATATAAAATGGAGAGGTATGCTGTTGTCTACCTCTCCATTTTTTGTTTTGTTGAATAATAATTCAATAAAATTAATAATCAATTTTATCCTCTTTATTTTTCCATTTTTCAAATGCCTTGATAGCCTCGTTCCTAAGCATCTTCACAACCTTGATGGAACGTTCAGACTCTGGCTTCGCAAATTCCTCGTAGATAAAGTTGTCACTGAATCCTATTTTGTCGGCATCAGTCTGGGTATTAGCATAATACAACTTGCCAATCCTAGCCCAATATATCGAAGCCAAACACATGGGACAAGGTTCACACGAGGCATAGATTTCGCAGCCAGAAAGGTCAAATGTACCAAGTTTCTTGCAAGCCATACGGATGGCATTCACCTCGGCGTGGGCTGTAGGGTCGTTGTCAAGCGTCACAGAATTGGAAGCAACAGCCACAACCTCATCATCCTTTACGATTACCGCACCAAATGGACCACCTCCATTATCCACACTTTCGAGCGACTTTTCAATCGCAAGCCGCATAAATTTTTCATTATTCTCCATTCTGATTTTCAAGTTTAGCAGTTGAAGCCCATCTCAACAAGGCATAAAAGAAAGAAACAAACACCGCACCAGTAGATGTCTCAAGCGTATCGTCAGAAAACATCGACACCGTTGCGATGATAAAGAATACCATAAAATAATAGATGCTTTCGTTAGAATTCCATTTTGAAAATGCTGGATAAAACCAAGCAAACAAGCATATAAGGAAACCAAATAAACCAAATGCTATAAAAAAGGTAAGAAATTGATTATGAGCGCGATTTCTCCATTCAGGATTAAGACTACTATTTTCCGTCTCGTAGATAGCCTGATATTCATCGTTCACATCGCCTTCGCCTGTACCAGTCCAGAAATTACGTTTCGCCAACTTTAGTCCATACTTCATATACTCTATGCGCTGCGTAAACGAATGTCCGTTAGAATCTCCAGTCTTTGCATACACATCCAATTCCCACATTATTACGTACATACGACTCAACATATCTCCGTGTCGTGAAAAGCGGTAATTGGTTTCTCCATTTTCTATATTAGCAATGTCGGCATCCGACAAATGCGAAAGACCTTCGGCATCCTTTGTTAGCCCACGCGATGTCATATACCTTAAAAGCGTTGAATAAACATACTGTCCGCGCCTATCAAGGCCGTCTAGGGGAATAGAACTAAGTTGTGGCCAAGTTTCCTCAAGTTCGGCACGACAAATATTCATATTCACGACATTGCCATTCTCAATTAAGCCATTGTCAAGCACCTCATCGTATGGACGACCTTGTGC
>CAJOEG010000227.1:4900-7725 GCA_905233405.1 uncultured Bacteroidales bacterium
TCGGCGGTAGGCCTATAGAAATCGTACACCACATATGCAATGAATCCTCCCGCCATTATAAAAACCACCACAACAGACGCAATGCATACCCCCCTAATTTTTTTCTGCTTTGTCTTAACCGACACTGCCATGAGAACAATCACAAGCGTCACAAACAAGCAAATAAAGCCCGTCAACGCTTGCAGCATTACCATAAAGAATAACAAAAACGCTGCTATCGCCAAAACAATCAGTACCTTTTTGCCTGTAAAAAATATTTTCTTTGCAACAAAATAGCCAAGAATAAAAAGCGAAAAGCATATCATTAACGACAGCCTTATATGGCTCACGAACAAAGACAAAGACCTATAATTAGCTCCATTTTCAAAGAATTTTGCGAAAAAACCTATCAAAGTGGCAGCTGTCACTCCCGACACAAATACAAGCAATGCTATATTAAGCTTTTTCTTTGTGATTGCTTCTGAAGTTCCTATTGCTATCGGCAAAGCAAGCAAAGGGAGCTTGATTCTCAAGTCGTTGGCAGCGTATGCAAAATTAGATGTATTGACAAGCCATAATAGATGTACCACAAATATAGCACAGAACACCAAAATGCCTTTGTTCTCTTTCAGACGTTCCAACTTGCTAGCATATCCGCCTTCTACAAACCAGTTTGCAACAATAAGCAATATTGAAGCATTTGTAACAAACAACGAAAGCGGCATAAAGAAAGCTATCAGCAACAAGCCGACAAAGTATATCGTACTATGGATACGCTTCCGCATTCGTCCTAAAGTTTAGATGCAGTCTTTGATTTTTTCTTTTCGTGTCCGAATGTCAAGTTGCATCCCATACGCATATTCACAGTCTTGGCTTTCTGCGGGAAAACGAGTCCAATGACATCATCCGTAACAATGAACCAAGTTATAAATCCAAGCCTTGCAGAGAAACCAAGGCCAAGATTCAACGCAGTATTATTGTTGAACGACCAGCTTCCGTGCAGAGAAAGCCAATGAGTAAGATTCGAATTCACAGAAAGTGTAAACGACTGGTTATAGGTCTTGTGATAGAACTCGCCCCTATACAGGAAACCAAATCCCAATTTTTCGTGATACTGGTATGTGGCTCCAAGATAAATATTTGAAGGCAGCCAGGTCATATATCCCCTGTTATGAATATCCATATCGAACAAATACACCATAGTGTCAACAATGTGTCCGATATTGTATCTGTCATCATCAATACCATACGAAAGCTTACCCTCGTCGTTCTGCTTGAACCCCACTTCTACTCCCTCAAAAGTATATTCACCTCTTGCCGATGCCACCTGAGAATTCTGCAGCCAGTTGATAAACCCTATGTCTGTTGCCGAAAATGACACAGCTATTTTATCTGTTATCTTGTAAGACAATCCTAAGTCAATGCCAACTCCCATATTGCCAAAATTCAACAGGTCGCCCTTCAGATTTTCAATATCCGAAATATTAAAAGAAGAATCCAAAATATCGTATGCGAACATCCCGGACGACTTACGTATCTGCATATCTGCATCTGCTGTAATAAAGTACATATCCGGATCGGTTGAAAGCCCAAGACTGGATACATCCGTGCTAACATCTGCCATACCGAACAACAGTTTCAATCGACCACCAACCGACCATTTTTCCCTGATTTCCATTGCGAAACCGATTCCTAGTTCACGGAAAGCAGTAGCGCTGAACGACAACTTTGAAATGTCATGCGTCTTGCCTTCAAGCATATAGTCGCGATTGCCGTGCAAAACGAAATCGAAAAGATTGCGCGGAATCGTTGTACCAAACAAAAATCTATCAGCCAGACTTACTGTAACCACGGCATTGCTCTTTGTTTTCAACGAAAAATTCAAATAGTCAAGCCTCAATTCATTGCGAATGCAAACATTCTTTCGCACCTTCTTCATAAGCAAAGGCATATCAAGTACAAGGCTGTCCTTCATATCATCCTTGCCGAAATGCAAAATATGGTTATAATTGAACGAATTGTTTCCGTAGTTGAAATAGAAAGCAGGAGGCAACTGTCCGAAAACAGGGACAATCAAGCCACCAACCTGAATCTTGTTTCTCGGAATTTCAGAAACATTTACAGTTTGCGACTGAAATACACGGTCCATATAATAGAGTGTACTTGCCTGCTGAGCTGTAGCAAAATATGAAAGCAGCAATAAGGCTAAAATCGAAATTATCCGTATTCTATTCTTCATAATCTGTCCTCCCACACCTTATTTTGCATTTACGCTTTTCATATTATTAACATTAGCCTCTACATCAAGGTCTACATCTACACCGATATTCACCTTGAAACCATATTCACGGAACAACTTGATATTAGAACCACCAGCAGCATTACCAGCCGTACTTGATGTAATCTTTATCAACATGTGTTTGCTGTTAGACAGATTCTCTATCTGTGACTTGGTCAACTCTAACGTTGTCCTCTTATTTACGCCATCACCTATCAGATGTCCGTATGCATCAACTGGCGCAGCATCGAGCACCATTGGATCTGTACTTGGATCCTTAATCAAAGAATCGAGCACATAATAGTTTCCGTCAACCAAATAAAATTGTGCACTTGCCATAACCGGCATATAATTGTTGATATTCATCTGCAAACCCATACGCTTTATAGGCAATCCTCCTACGTAACTGCTTATGTCAATATCTATAGTGTCCCTATATGTAAAATTATAAAGGTATCCATACAACGGAATCTCAACTTCAACCTTTGCCCTCAACCTTGAATTCTCATCAATGAAGTTAGAGCCGCTATGGTCTGGGCCAACACCCGGGTTTGTCTCGGCCTTAGCT
>CAJOEG010000228.1 GCA_905233405.1 uncultured Bacteroidales bacterium
AGGAAGTTGTTTTTGAACGAAATCCTGTCAACTGTGGCATTGAGGTAGGCGGCTGATAGCATGACATTTCCGCACGAATCCTTCATTGATATGTCGGAAAGAACAATCTGGTTTGGAATTTTTAGGTAAACTTCGCCAACGCTAAGTTCAATGTTGTAGGCGTTTGAGAAATATTCAATGGCTTTTTTTGCAATCAGGCTTTGCAGGTATGGTGAGTTCAGAATGATAATAACAAGCATCAAGTCCTTGATTATTAACAAGAACAATATTATAAAAAATCGTCTGACCTTGTATCTGAACAAAATATGGACAGTTTAAAGAATAACTTGCAAATATCTTAAAAATAATTGATAGGCTAATTTAAAGAATTGTAAATTTGCAAAAAAAATTGCAGTGAAAATTTTAGGTATAGAATCTTCGTGCGACGACACGTCGGCAGCAGTTGTCTGCGATGGAAAATTGCTCTCGAATGTGATTAATACTCAGGCTATTCACGAAAAATATGGTGGTGTGGTTCCCGAACTGGCAAGCCGTGCCCATCAGCAGAATATTGTTCTTGTCGTGAAGGAGGCATTGACGCGTGCCGAGGTTACAATGAGCGAGATTGACGCTATTGCCTTCACAAAGGGACCTGGACTGCTAGGTTCTTTGCTTGTAGGGGCTTCGTTTGCAAAGGGTCTTTCGGTGGCACAGGATATTCCGTTGGTTGGAGTTAATCATCTTCACGGTCATATACTTGCACATTTCCTTCGCGAAAAGGACGAGGACGAGTGTGTGCCGAAATTTCCGTTTCTCTGCTTGCTTGTTTCTGGCGGACATTCGCAGATTGTCTTTGTTAGGGATTACCTTGATTTTGAGATAATTGGCAAGACGATTGATGACGCAGCAGGGGAGGCTTTCGACAAGTGCGCAAAGGTGATGGGTCTGCCATATCCGGGAGGTCCTGTAATTGATAAGTTGTCGAAACTTGGCGACGAAAACCGTTTCAAGTTTGCAAAGCCGAACATTCCTGGCTTCGACTATAGTTTTAGTGGACTGAAGACATCGTTTCTTTATACTGTACGCGATGAAGTAGCAAAGGATTCAGACTTTATCGCCAACAATGTCAACGACTTGGCGGCATCGTTGCAGAAGACCATAATCGACATTCTGTTCAACAAGCTTGAGAAGGCAGTAAAGCAGACTGGCATCCGTCGCGTGGCTATTTCGGGTGGCGTTTCGGCAAATTCCGGACTGCGCAATCGTATGCTTATGGCAGCCGAAAAGAAAAAATGGGAGGTCTATATTCCCAAAATAAGTTATACGACAGACAACGCGGCAATGATTGCACTTGTAGGCTATTATATGTATCTAAAAGGCAAAAAATCACCACTTTCCGTCGTTCCGCAGGCAAGGATAAATTTTATGGATTTGTAGGTTTAACATTTTTTTAATTCATCGGATTGATATTTTCTGTTTTTTTGGACTGCAATTTGTAAAAAGGAACGAGTATATTTTTTGAAATAATGTATTTTTGCAACCGTAAAAAATTAATGGTTATGAGAAAATTAGTTTTATTGACATTGGCGATTGTGTTTTCAGGAGTTATGATGGCACAGCAGGAAGGTCCGGCGATTTCGTGGGAAAAGACAGTTCACGATTTCGGTACTTTCAATGAGGCAGACGGCATTCAGACCGCAATATTCGAGTTTACAAACACTGGCGACAAGCCATTGTTCCTCACTAATGTAAAGGCTTCGTGCGGATGTACAGCAACCGACTATACAAAGGAACCCGTTCAGCCGGGCGCAAAAGGTTATGTTAAGGCATCCTACAATCCGAAAAACCGTCCTGGAAAATTCTCGAAGCAAATAACTGTGACAACAAACGAGTTCCAGCCAACCTCGATTGTAAGGATAACAGGAGAAGTTATTCCTGCTGCACAACCAGAAGGAGAATAGTTATTAACGAACTTTTTAATTTAAGGTATTATGAAAAAGGTATTTTTTGCTTTTTTGACTTTATTCTTTGCTGTTGCAGTTTTTGCACAGACAAAGTTGCCGCAGATTTCGTGGGAAAAGACATCTCACGATTTCGGCGTATTTAAGGAAGAGGCAGGTTTACAGACTGCCGTATTCGAGTTTACTAATGTTGGTGGAGAGCCGCTGGTACTCACAAACGTGAAAGCATCGTGCGGATGTACTGCAACCGACTATACCAAGGAACCGATTCCGCAGGGGAAGAAAGGTTTCGTAAAGGCTTCGTATAATCCGCAGAACCGTCCTGGAAGATTCAACAAGTCGATAACAGTTACGACTAACTGCGAAGCACCGACGACAATCCTTACAATTTCTGGCGAAGTTACACCGCGCGAGAAAGGTGTAGAGGACTATTATCCAAAGGATTTTGGTGGCTTGAGACTGAAAACGGCTCACCTTGCTTTGAATAATGTGCTGAATACAGAAGTAAAAACAGATACTATTGGTGTAGTCAATATGACCGATGCTCCTATGAAGGTTACATTCCAGAATGTTCCTAAG
This sequence comes from uncultured Bacteroidales bacterium, assembly GCA_905233405.1. Classification (GTDB taxonomy): domain Bacteria; phylum Bacteroidota; class Bacteroidia; order Bacteroidales; family ML635J-15; genus Bact-19. The sequence goes on from CAJOEG010000228.1 coordinate 2,520, forward strand.
CATATAACAGTAAAGATGGTGCCTGCAACTTTGGCAGCAAAGAAAGCCAACGACAAGATGGGACAGGAAGGTAATATAATAGTTACCTACGACGGCAAGCAGAAAGGAGACTGGGGCTTCCTTCAGGACAGAATCTCGGTTGTTGTAAACGACAGTGTTAACAGCAAGAACAAGATTACGGTAAGCGCTACAATAGTAGAGGATTTCTCTCACTTGTCACCGACAGAACTTGCAAATGCTCCTAAGATTGTGTTCGAGCAGACT
>CAJOEG010000229.1 GCA_905233405.1 uncultured Bacteroidales bacterium
ATGAACATATTTTTCGTCTTCATCAATGTCATCCGAGCCGAAGGAAATACCAAGTTTGCTATGTGGTGTCAGGTTCTGACGGCGGTTATAAACCTTGTGCTCGACCCGATATTCATCTTTATTTTCGGCTGGGGCGTGAAAGGTGCTGCCATCGCGACATCTATCTCGCAGATTGTGAGTGCCGCGCTCGGTTTGTGGTATTTCCGCCGAAGCAAGAAGAGGGTTCTGTCGCTTTCGTACCGCGATTGTTTCAGGTTGCCGAAGCCCAAGGTTCTGGGCGAGACTTTGGCTCTAGGTTCGGCATCGTTCGGAAGGCAGCTGGCGCACTCATCGACATCCATTGTGCTTAACAATGTGCTTGGCGGAGTGGGCGGTTCGATGGCAATTGCCGCATACGGCATCATAAACCGTCTGACGATGTTCGTCTTTATGCCGATATTCGGTGTCAACCAAGGTTTTATGCCTATTGCAGGCTACAACTACGGAGCCGAAAAGTACGGTCGTGTGATTGGTGCATTGAAGGCCGGAATAATATTTTCGACGATAATATGCATCGTTGGTTTTGTGCTGTTCGAGTTTATTCCGCACCAGTTGCTCTTTATGTTCAGCGACGATGAGGAACTTGTAGAGATAGGAGCGAGGGGATTGCGGATTTTCGTGCTTGCAATTCCTGTTGTGGGCTGTCAGGTGATAGGCTCTGGCTTGTTCCAGGCATTGGGCAAGGCTAAGCCTGCATTTTTCCTGTCGATTGCCCGTCAGATGATTTTCCTTATACCATTGGTTATACTTTTGCCACGCTATTGTACTGCATTTTGGGGCGAAGATGCCATCTGGTACGCCTTCCCAATCTCCGATTTGCTGTCGACTATGATAACAATCTTGATGTCGCATGGATTGGTTAAGGTATTGATAAATAAGAATAAAGCAGTGAGATAAATGTTAAATAAATGTTATTGGACATATTTTGGAACGAATTTTGCCAAGCCTGTTTTTCGAATTAAAAATTTACAAAGATGAAAAGGGTTTTTATTACAATATTGGTTGCGTTCTTCTGCCTGACAGAAGTGGCTTTTGCACAGAAAGATATGCCATATTATTCTGAAATAAATGTTGACAGTTTGATTGCTGCCAATGATTATCTTATTCTGTTGCCAGAAGTAAAGGTTTATTCCAACAAGCGCAAGGCGGCACGTGCTGCAAAGAAATACGACAAGTTGGTTCGTAATTTTAAGAAAGTTTATCCGTATGCCATTGAGGTTTCTGCCTTGTACCGTCAGATTGACGATAGTCTTGCCCGTATGGATTCTGACCGTCAGCGTCGTAAGTATATGGATATGCGTGAAGACCAGATAATGGCTCACTATAGGCCGATTATGTGCAAGTTTACATTGTCGCAGGCGGTATTGTTTGTCAAACTGCTTGACCGCGAGTGTGGAAGCACGGCATACGAGGTGATCAAGACCGTTAAAGGCGGATTTTTTGCAGGAACATGTCAGGTTTTCGCCTGTATGTTTGGCAACGACTTAAAAAAGTCGTATGATTCGGAAGTGTCCGACAAAGCGCTCGAGATTCTCGTAATCCAGTATCGACAAGGCAGGCTGGGCTGAAATTAGAAATCTTCTGTTTTCCTTTTATATATTTTGTTGGCGGGCGGGATTCGTTCCCGCCTGTTTTTTGCTATGATTCAAGGGGTAAAAAGTTTAATGGCTACGCCGTTTCTATGTTTCTGAGTTTCTAAGTTTGGGACGATGCATGCATCGTCTGTTCAATCAATCTAAAATCGTCAATCGTAAATCTAAAATAAAATTGTATCTTTGTGGCTATGTTTGACGGAATAAAGTCGGGTCTTGCAAGGCGCAAGTTGTTGAAGGCACGGGGTGTTGAACCGCGCTGTATCCGTGCATGTGGCCTAGGCACTGCAAATAGGGTCGGTATCCTGCACGATGCAACCGATGAGGCTCAGTTTGAGATTACGCGGAAGTTGCTTTTCGTTTTGCAGAAGCATATATCCTTCGTTAAGGCTCTTGGATTTGTCGATAGCAAGGAACTATCCGATTTTCATTTGCAACCGCTCGATTTTTCGTTTTTCTGCAAAAATGACCTTGATTGGCTTGGTTTCCCGAAAGAAGAGTCTGTCTCGGAATTTTGCAACACCGATTTTGACATTCTCATATGCCTTGACATGGAAGACAAGATTCCTATTAATTATGTAAAAATTAGGTCGAAGGCAGGTTTCAAGGTTGGTTTTTATTCGGAAACAAATTCCGATTTGCTTGATGTGATGATTAGCCTTGACGAGGAAAATACGAGCATTGAGGAACTTGTGAAACAGATATTGCACTATTTGGAGAATATTAGATATGAATAAGTTTATTGGAACAGGTGTGGCTTTGGTTACGCCTTTTGATATTAACGGAAATGTTGACTATGTGGCATTTTCGCGACTGCTGGCTCACGTTGTCGATGGTGGAGTCGATTATGTGCTGGTGATGGGAACTACTGGCGAAACGCCTTGTCTGTCGGCAGCTGAACGCCGTCAGGTGATTGACTTTGCAAAGAAGGAAATTGCTGGTCGTGTGCCTATTATGGTGGGAATGAGCGGAAACAATACCGCCGACCTGCTCGAAAGCATTCGCAACTTTGATTTTAGTGGAATCGATGGACTTCTGACGGCATCGCCGTTCTACAACAAGCCAGTGCAGAATGGTCTGTACGCGCATTTCGCACACGTTGCAGAAGTTTCGCCTGTGCCTGTGATTCTGTATAATATCCCTGGGCGTACTGGCGTTAACATTTCTCCCGAAACTATCTGCCGTCTCGCTTGCGACTTCGATAACATAGTTGCTGTGAAGGAGGCATCAGGTTCGGTTGACCAGATTATGCGCGTTGTGGAGAACAAGCCCGAGCGCTTTACCGTAATTTCTGGCGATGACGGCTTGACGCTCCCATTGATTGCAGCAGGAGTAAAGGGTGTTATTTCTGTAATTGCCAATGCATTTCCACGCGACTGGTCGTCTATGGTAAAGGTTGCCCTCGATGGTGACTTCGAATCGGCAAGGGCAATACATTACAAGTATCTGCGTACCGTTAGGATGATATTTGCCGAAGGAAATCCCGCTGGCGTAAAGGCTTACTTGTCGCAGATGGGCATAATGCAGAATGTCTTGCGTCTGCCACTAGTAAAGGTCAGCGACGATTTGTATGCAAAGATTGCAGACGACATTTTAAGGTTGAAAAAATAAATATTTCGATGATTTGTAGCGGCGCAATGCATTGCGCCGCTACATAAAATCGTAAATTCAAAATCGTAATTCGTAAATCCCATGAAAACCGTTGCCTTCTGTACCCTTGGCTGCCGCCTCAATTTCGCTGAGACTTCCACAATCTCGCGATATTTCATTGAGCGTGGATTTACCGTAGTGCCGTTTTCGCAGAAGGCGGACTTTTATGTGCTGAACTCGTGTTCGGTGACATCCAACGCCAACCGTAAGGGACGCAACGCCGTGGCGCGTGCCCATTCGCAGAATCCCAGTGCAATTATAATCGTAACAGGTTGTTATGCACAACTTAAGCCCGAAGAAGTTGCTTCGCTTCCAGGCGTGAAATATGTGTTCGGAGTGAACAACAAGGCCGAGATAGAGCGTATAATCGACAATGCTGAAAATTCGCAGGAAGTTGCTGTCTGCACTACACCTCACAACGATATGAAAACCTTCGTTCCCGCTTTTTCCAAGGGAGACCGTACTCGCGCTTTCCTGAAGGTGCAGGACGGCTGCGACTATTTCTGCGCTTACTGCACTATTCCGTATGCTCGCGGACGCAGTCGTAACCAGTCGATTGCCACTTGTGTGGAGCAGGTGAAGTCGCTTGCGCAGGACGGAATGAAGGAAGTCATAATTTCGGGTGTGAACATCGGTGATTTTGGTAAGACGACAGGTGAA
>CAJOEG010000230.1 GCA_905233405.1 uncultured Bacteroidales bacterium
CGGCTGTGGCTGTGTTGAGGTCGAGTGGATTTTCTGCAAGAATTTCAAGATTGTTGAAAAGCGTTGTGTAGTCGAGTTCGTCATCGGTATTTTCGGCGATTTCTTCCACAATGTCCTGAAGGACAACGGAATTTTCGACCTGGGCCGATAGGTTTGCCGTGCAGAAAATGAATGCGACAGCCGCAAAATATTTCAGCAAGGACTTAGAACTCATATTGTACCGATATTTTTGGACTTAGTCCAAGAATCTGATGGTAAGCGAATGCGAGGTCGATTGTAGCACCTGCAATTTTGTATCCAAGTCCGAACGAATATTCAATCGGCAGCATCGAAATGCCGGCGCGGAACGAGAAATGCTTGCGGAGTGTGTATTCAATTCCGCCCTTGAAAATCGGGGTGTAGCCGTTTATCGATTTTCCAGTTTCAACGGCAAGCAGCAATGCGTCGCTGAAGAGGTAGGAGAGACCTAACTTCATTGTTACAGGCATTTTTAGGTCTCTGTTTTCGAAGAACGAAACATTTACAGGGTTGAAAACATATACGCCTATGGCAAAGTTTTTCACTGGTTGCGAATAAAGTCCAAGTTCGAAGGTCATACCGTTGGCGCGTCCGTAGTATTCGGCTTGTGACAGGTGCAGGTAGTTGATGTTCAGCCCCATATATAGGTTAGTGAACAATTGCTGCGAATATCCGATGGTGGCGCGGCTGTATTGGTAGTATTTGTACCCGTAGTGGCATACACCTAGCGAAATGTTTCCCGACTTGTGTACAGGCATCTGGAATGCGAGTGCGCCGTAGCCTGTTTGTTTCAGCAGGAAGCGGTTTTCGTAGTATAAGCCAGCGCTGATTTTGTTCAGTCGGCAGGTTGCTGCAGGGTTATTGAAGACAGCCCAAGTGTCGCGTATTGTTGTCGATGTGTTGCCTATGCCGGCACTGCGAGCGCCTGCGTTGTTGGTCTCGATTTGCGCCGAGGCGAAAACCGAGATAGCTATAGCAAGCAATGTCAATATGGCAACCTTGATTTTCATTATATTACGCGGTATTCGAACTTGTATTCTTCGAGTTCCTTGTTTGCCTTTACGATTTTCTGCTTCAGATTTTCCTTGAATTCGACTAGTTTCTGTGCAATCTCAGCATCACCTGTTGCGAGCATCTGAGCGGCGAGAATTGCTGCATTCTGAGCACCGTTTACAGCTACTGTTGCAACGGGGATTCCCGGAGGCATCTGTACTATTGCCAGAAGAGCGTCCATTCCGTCGAAGGTCGCGTTGATTGGCACACCGATTACAGGTATTGGCGTTACAGCTGCGATGACACCGCAACCTTGATTCCGCGTGGTGCGGCTTCGCGGGCGAATTTTTCAACTTCGTCGGGAGTGCGGTGTGCAGACAATGCGTTTATTTCGAATGGAATCTTGAATTCGTTGAGCTGGTTGGCGGCTTTTTCCATAACTTTCCAGTCGGATGCCGACCCCATGATGATGCTAACTATAGGTTTCATAATCTGATAAATTTTCCATTAACAAAAAAGAGCCTACCCCCAACAAATTGGTCGGAAGCAGGCATTTTTAAGAAATGTGTCTCTTTGGTCGCAATTATTCGGCAGTGGCTTCTGCTTCCGCATTGGCTGCGTCTTCGGCAGTTGTTGCATCTTCAGCGGTTGCTTCCTCGGTCTGTTCTGTCTTAGGAGCTTCTCTCTTCTCGTGAGGAATAGTGAAACTTGCTGCAAGGCAGAAAACTGCGAGGCAAATAGCCAAAGTCCAAGTTGCTTTTTCCAGAAAATCGGTGGTCTTCTTAACGCCCATTACCTGATTGCCCTGGCTGAAATTGGATGCCAGACCGCCGCCTTTACTGTTCTGTACTAACACGACTAATATCAGCAATACTGCGCATATTAGAATCATTACAGAGAAAAAACTATACATAACTTTTATTTATTTATTAAACGTTTAACATATTCAATTTGGGTCGCAAAGTAAGCACTTTTTTCTGGATATTTCAAATATAATTTTTCATAAGTTGTCAACGCCTTTTCAAGATGTCCCTGCTTGATGTAAATCTTAGCCAGTTTTTCGCTGAATAATTCTTCATCTTCCAGTATCGATTCTGTAGATAACGTACTGTCGCTATGGTAGTTCTTAATCGGAACGATTTTAGTTTCAGCCTTTAGGAAGTTGTCGATAAGATTCATCTTTTTGCTTCTGTCAGATGTGATTTTATGTGTTTCATCGTGCGGTTTTTCGTCATTTTCTGTCGTTTCTGCGATAGGCATAACGTCATTTTCTTCCTTAATTGCTTCTTCTCTTTCTGTTTTCGCGCTAAAATTTTCAAACTTAATGTTGGCGCTGCCGTCGGTGAATGTGATGTTGGCGTTTATGCCTAGGGATAGCAGTTGCTTTTCGATGGCTTCTTTTATTTGCTGCTGGGAGATAGGGGCGGGAGATGCTTCTGAAGGAGAGGCGATGGGTTGTGCCTTGACTTCGGGTTGAGACGCAATGAATTGCGCCTGGACGGGGGTATTTTCTTCTGTTTCGTCTTGAGCCACAATGTTTTGTGGCTCTACGGGGGAATTATCTATTTCATCGCTTTCGGATGGTGACGTAATGAATTGCGCCTGTACATCCTCATTATCTTGGATTTCTTCTTGTGGCTGTATTGGAATATCTTCATCTTGAGACGCAATGCATTGCGTCTCTACATTTGATTCTGTTTTTTCGTTTTCGTTTTGAGATGCAATATTTTGCGTCTCTACGATTTCTTCGGTTTCGGTTGGTGCCGCAATAAATTGCGCCTTTACAGGATTTTCGGCAGATGCGGCAGCGGCTTTCGCTTTGCGCATTTCTTCCATTTGCATTAAAATCCTATCGGCAATGCTGAGGGGGGCTGATGGCTCCTGTTCTTGATTTGAAGATTCGAGGATTTGAGGATTTGAAGATTCTTCTGAATCTTGTTCTGTAATTGTGGCAGAAATGTCAGATTGTTGTACCTCAGGATTTTCTTCATCTTGGGGGTCTGGTTGAGACGCAATGGATTGTGTCTGTGTAGGGATGATTTCTTCTGTTTGGGTTTGAGCCACAATAATTTGTGGCTCTACGGGAGAATCATCTATTTCATTGTTTTCGGATGGAGACGCAATAAATTGCGCTTGTATGGGGGTGTTTTCTGATGTTTCGTCTTGAGCCACAATATTTTGTGGCTCTATGGTGGAATCATCTATTTCTTTGTTTTCGGATGGAGACGCAATGAATTGCGGCTGGACTAGGCTGTCAGCCTGTTCGTCTGTTTGCCTGTTCGCAGGAATATATGAGCCTTTGAGGATGTCGTGCAAATGTTTTCTGTCGGATACGTATGCGCAGGCGGTTTTCAGTTTGCTTTCGTAACGAATGTCTTTTATGGAGTGCAAGTTCTTGATGTATAGCACCCACGCCGATTGGAAATATGGAAATTCATCGAGCATTGCCTTTATTTCCGGCAAAGTGTCGTTGTCGAGTAGCGAAGGGTCGCTGATGTATTTTGCAAATGTTTCCTTGTTCATATTACCAGTTGGCTACGGATTTGTTAAAAATGTCATCTACCAGTTCGTCGCAGATTTGCTGCATAAGTTCGCCTTCCACAGCCGAAAGGTTCTGCGAACTTTCAAAGTCGGCGTACCTTGAGAATGATGATTCGAAACTCTTTGATGGCTCAATGTTGTTTGTAAAACGTACTCTAACACTGATTGTTAGTCTTGTGAGAGCAGAGGTTTCGTTTCCCTGATATGCTTGAGCTGTCACGTTGTAGTTGGTGATTTCTCCTTCGAAGTAAAGGTCGCCATTGTCGTTGACAAGATGCAAACTTGTGGCGGACAGGAATTTGTCTTTTAATGTCTCGGTAAACACATTGCTTAGTGTCGGTTGTACTAGGCTGGCACGGTTTGGGAAAAGTTCGACGGTGAAGGTCTTGGTGTCGGGGCTGATGTCGGCTCCAGTGAAAGAATATCCGCCCTTGCACGATGCAAATGCGATGCACGATGCTAT
>CAJOEG010000231.1 GCA_905233405.1 uncultured Bacteroidales bacterium
TGCTGTCTAACAGACTGTCAGCCTGTTTGCCTGCGAGCCCAAACATATAAACGTAAAACATTCAAACTTATAAACCCAGAAACTCAGAAACATTCATTTATGGCGAACGAATCAAACTTGTACAATATTGGTTTCGAGGAAGCTATAGGCGAGGAATCCGCAGGACGAGAGATGTATAGGAACATTCATGTGTATCTAAACAAGGACTATTCCGAGCATTTTGTACTGCCTTTCTATTTCATTATGGGCAAGCACGATTATCTGTGGAACGAAAATGGTGACCGTCTGCTCTTGTCGGCTTGCTACGGATTCTATGAGTTCGATACTGAAATTCTGCCTGAGAAATATACGCAATGGCATCCATTAATGGTTGTGGTTGATGTGGCTGAGAAACACATCGTCAAGGTTTACGAGGGCGATGCAGCTTTATGCTGGAACGCTGACGAGTCGGATATAATGGATAAGTCTGGGCTGAAGGAATTTTCCTTCGAAGAATGGTCGGCAAAGTATGAGGCAGAGCGCGAGGAGGTGGAAAAACTCGTTGAGAAACTCGCGTCCGATTATACAGTTTCATTTTTTGCAACACATAATTATTCGGGTGGGCATCATGTTTTGGGTGATGTTGGAGATGAAATTATTGAGGAAAAAATTAGAAAGGAATATCCCGAAGAAGAAGTCGGTTCCGAGGAGTTTGAAAAGAAGTTGAATAAAGCGAAAATGAAACATTACATTATTGTGATTGTAGTGTTGGTGGCGTTATTGCTCTTCTTGTGGCTGATTAAAAATCTTTGAAAAAAATAAGTGTAATTTATGGATTCTCAACGTAACGAACTGCTTGAACGCATTGCCGAAGGCGAGGGCTTGCACCTCGATTTCAAGCACTGCATAAGCGATTCGGGAAAAATCGCCCGTTCGCTTGCGGCGTATGCCAACACTGACGGTGGTTCGTTGCTAATAGGAGTGCGTGATAATGGCTCGATTGCGGGTGTAAGTTCCGAGGAGGAATGCTATATGATCGAGACCGCCGCAATGTTATATACTTATCCTGTAGTGGAATACACGACAATCAGCCATTGGGTAGAGGGTAAGACCGTGCTCGAGGTGGTGGTCGAAAAAAGCGACAAACTTCCGCATTATGCTCCCGACGTGCGTGGCGACATGGTGGCTTTTGTCCGCTGCGACGACAAAAATGTGCTTGCTCCGCCCGAACTTGTCCGCTACTGGCGGCAGTCGAAGAGCTTTGTGCCGTCGGAATTGTACTACGACGATGTTATGAAACTGATTGTCGATGAGATACGCATCAACGGATTTGTAACCAAGGAATTTATCGTGCATTTCACTGGAATGCCTGTGCGCAAGGCCGAGGATGTGCTTGTAAACCTGATGCTTATGCGTGTGGTGGAGATTGATATGGACGAAAAGTCTGTGCATTTTGTTTTTACCGAGGAATATAAAAATCAATAGGATATGAAAAATTTACTGACAATTTTGCTTTCGCTTGTTTCTGTGGCTGTTTTTGCGCAGTTCGACAAGTATTTCGAGAATAGGACTATGCGTGTGGATTACTATCACGCTGGCGACAGCAAGAACGACTACTATTATATCGATGAGGTCATTGCCGAGTCATTTTGGGGCGGTTCCTTGGTTAACCTTATTGACGATACAAACTTTGGTAAGTATCTGGTAAAGGTTCTCGACAAGGCTTCGGGAACGTTGATTTACAGCCGTTCGTATTCGACGCTTTTCGGTGAGTGGCAGACTGTTGACGAGGCTCGCACGGTGCAGAAAAGTTTCTCCGAGTCGGTTGTGTTCCCTTATCCTAAGGCTGCGGTTACGGTTGTGTTCTGCACAAAGGCTTTCGAGACTGGAAAATATGTCGAAAAGTACCGCTACGACATAAATCCTGACGATGTTTGCCTCATTAAGCACGATAACCGCCATAAATATCCTGTGTATGAGGTTCTCAAGGGAGGCGATGCCAATCGCAAGGTTGATATTGTGATTGTTCCCGACGGCTATACGGCTGCGCAAATGTCACAATTCAAGAAGGACTGCGAGAAGTTTAAGAACGAATTTTTCAAGTATGAGCCATACACTTCGCATAAGGATGACTTTAATATTCACGCAGTTCTGGCACCGTCGCAGGAGTCGGGCGTTGACGAGCCTTGCAAGGGCGTATGGAAGAATACCATAGTCAGTTGCTCGTACTGGTCGCTCGGCAGCGAACGCTACCTTATGACTACTGACAATAAAACTTTGCGCGATGTGGCCGCCAATGCACCATACGACCAGATTTACATTCTTGTAAACAGCACCAAATATGGTGGTGGCGGAATTTTCAACTGGTATTGTACAGGAGTGAATTCCAACAAGATGGCAGGAAAAATCATCGTTCACGAGTTTGGTCACGGCTTTGCAGGGCTTGGCGACGAGTATGTTGGAGGTTCGGAGTACAACGATTTCTACAACTTGAAGTTAGAGCCAGCCGACCCGAATGTAACTACTTTGGTCGATTTTGACTCCAAGTGGAAGGATATGGTGTTGCAGGGGACACCAATTCCAACGCCAGCAACGGCTGAATACAAGGACAAGGTTGGCGTTTACGAAGGAGCAGGCTATATGAGCAATGGCCTTTACCGTCCTATGCAGGACTGCCTGATGAATCATTTCCAATGCGATGCGTTCTGCCCTGTGTGCCAGCGCGCAATCGT
>CAJOEG010000232.1 GCA_905233405.1 uncultured Bacteroidales bacterium
CTTCTTGTTTAACAATGTCATCTTCAGTGCGCGGGAAAATCTGGTAATCTGAATTATATTTCGAAACAAAACCAGTTACTGATGTTATAACATCGTCAACAGCATAGTTGCTTTCGGTTATTGCATTGAATCTGTCGAAGATTTTTATCGTATTTTCACCATCAGAAACTGTAATGTTCTGTCCGCTAATTCCTGTTATGGTCAAGTTCTGAACTGTAACGATCTGCGACATAAGGTCGTTTCCGTTGGACATTTGTGGAATAGTTACAACTACAGGCTCAACTGCACCATTATTTTCGGTTGAAGCAGCAAGGTCGGCTGTTGGAACAACTTCGTACAAGCCATTGTAAATGGATGTCTTACCGCTGATTCCACCGCTAATAACATCACCGTTCTGATATGTGCCTGTAATAATCGATGTAGCGTTGTCGTATATCATCATACCTGCGGAAGCGTCCTTTACAAACATATATCTGCCGCTTCTGAATACGAATGTAACATCACCGAGGATTCTGTACTGTGCATTGTTTTCTGTTGAATAAACTGCAGCAAGGTTTTCAAGGAATATCGGCATTGTGTATGCTGCCGAAGCAATCTGGCTGTTGTTCATTCCTTCCTTTACTGCGATAGCCTTTACTGTAGCCGAAGCACTAAGAGTGAAAGGTGCGGTGTAGATAGTCGATTCTGCTGTTGGGTCAGTGCCATCAGTTGTGTAGTAAATTAAAGCCTCATCGGTAGCACAAGTGATGGTAATCTGCTGTGGTGTGTTATAGTTGCCAGCTTCTGGAGTGATAACTGGAGTAGCAACAGTTTCAATATTTGAAATAGTATAGGTTGCCGAAACAATTTCGCTAGAAGCAGCATTCTTTATTGCGATAGCCTTTACCGTGGTTGTTTCGGTAATATGAATAGCTTCGGTGTATTCGGTTGAAGCATCTGTTGGGGCGGTGCCATCGAGAGTGTAGTATATGGTTGTACCTTCGGTTTCGCAAGCAAGGGTCACATCAACACTGTTGAAGAAAGTTCCTTCAGCAGGATTGAATGTTGGGTTGGCAATGAGTTCCTGAACCTCACGCGGCGACTTGTATAAAGTTATTGCCGACTGCCCACTGGTATAACAAGCAAAGCGAGTTGACCCACTATTATACTTAATCGAACGAGTATCCGTTCCAACATTTGTAATGCTTACAACTTCGCCAGAAACAGAGAATGTCCATTCGTTGCGACCATCTGTAACATCTTCATCAAATTCAAGAGAATTACCAGAATTCCAACCAAGGTATCCGACATTTTCAAGGTAAAGCGTATAACCATTGCTTGTGCTTCTTGCAGTAACCTTTATTGCATCGGTTGTTGCGTTTGCTGTAATCTTATTTCCAACAAGGTAATCTGAAACAGATTGCTCCGTACCATAACTGGTCGAAGTTCCACCGCTTCCAGCTAATGCTTTTACAACATTTCCGTTTGTATAAGTTATAAGGTATTCACCAGTCCAGTCGGTTGCAGGGGCTTCTGTAACAACTGTATAGTAAACAGCATCGGGGTCAACAACAGAACCTGTAAGGCTTATTGTCTTGCTAGTTGCGCCAGTCGAAGCAATTGTAACGGTAGCGTTGTATGCACCTGCATCAAGACCAGCCTTCATACGAACAAATACATCTGTAGAAGCCACTGTGCCTTCGCTAGGTGTAATGGTTACAGAAGAAGCATAGGTTCCGTCTTCGGTGCTGCACAATTCAAAATCTGCATCGTCGGGAACGCTTACTGTAATATCGGCAGTAAGGTAGCTTCCTTCAACAGAGAAACTCTGTGCTGCCGAAGGTCCGTTATTAAGATTGTATGAAAAATCTACAAGAGACTGAGTTAACGAAATCGTAGGATTAGAAGATCCTCCTTCTTCATACTTGTATATGGAAACTGCATCTTGACCAGAACCATAACAAGAGAAAATCGCACTGCTTGAATTTTTTCTAAGGTTATTGCGAGTATTTGTCCCCTGTGCTACAACTGTTGTAACACCTTCAGAGATTGTCACAAGCCACGAACCATTATCATTCAAATCATCTTGGGTTTTCAGTTGGTTTGAACTTGAACTTGAAGCATACAAATATCCATTGCCAACAAAGAAGCCAAAGGTGCCATCAACATTTCCTTCGACTAACTTTATGCCCTGAACGCCTGTTTCATCATCAAAATCAACATCATCGCCGTTGATTGTTATCTCAACAGCAACCCTATTGTTTGCATTCTGCGTAGTACTGAGCGCATAATTTCCAGAAACAATTATCACAGAATCACCAACTGACAAATCGGAAGCATCTGTTACCAAATTCCACGACTGTCCGTAAAACGGAGCAGCAATAAAAATCATAGCCATAGCCACAACCACAGCCCTTAATTTCTGCGAATGCCGCCTAAGGCCTTCCGCAAGTTTTCCAACACGTAAGTGCTGGGAAACATTCAAGTATAATTCTCTCATGTTTAAAATTTTAATTTAACCTAATTTACAAAACTCAAAACCGCAAAGTTAATACTTATTGTGAAGTAACAATATAAAAATCTGGCTTAAGTCGCAAAAAGAGACCTGGAATCCTTGTAAGTTGTTGATTTTTATTTGTATTATAGCAGTCAAAACATTTATGACAAAAAAAATGCTTTCA
>CAJOEG010000233.1 GCA_905233405.1 uncultured Bacteroidales bacterium
GCACAAAACCGCGATGGTTATCAGCTCAGTTTCTTCCAGTTGGACGACCCTGTGCTTTCTCAAATAAAAAAGGAACTCATGAATTCGATTTACACATACGTTTCGCAACCAAAATTTTATGCCTACGATGGGAAAATTTACGCTTCTGCTGCTGGTTCTGTCTTCGAAATCGGCAAGGATGGAAGCGCAACGAAAATCACAGAATCGAGCAGGACAATATATGCTTTCAAGGTTGACGACAAGGGAATTACAACAGTAGAAGGCACAGAAGGCAACTACAGCAAAATCGTGGAATACAACCTTGACGGCAAAGTAGATGACGAGCGCGAATTTCCACTTGCAAGCGACTGCAAATGCAAGTGCTGCAAATACATAAACGGCAAACTGTACGTCATTTATTTTAAGGGACAAAACTTTTACCTTGCAACAATCTGATATGCGCAAGTGCTTAATAATATTTTTATTGCTTGTCGTGTGTTTTGTAGCAAACGCGCAAAACGATACGATAATGGTTGACAGCACTTTAAATGCCACTGATTTGCAGATTTATTCTGATACAACAAATATTAGGCAACCAAGCGCATTCGCCCAAGCTTGGCGTAGACCTTGTACTGATGTAAGCGTGCATAAATTTCGTGCCACGGGGCTTATTGCTCCTGTTTTGCTCTTTTCCGCAGGGGCAACAATTGCTTTTACACCGAAATTAAAGACTGGAGTTGATATAGAATTTCGTGATATGTTGCAACGTGATGGTCATAAGTATATTTTCTTTGAAGATTATGTCCAGTATGTGCCGGCGGTCGCTACATACGGATTGAATCTTTGTGGACTGAAAGGCAAGCATGGTTATCGCGATTTGATAAACCTTACAGCGGCATCATATCTGATAGCTGTAGGACTTATGTCAACGATGAAATATCCTATTGATATGAAACGTCCTAATGGAGGTCGCTATAGTTTTCCGTCTGGACACACATTGACTGCTTTTACTGGAGCCGAAATTCTACGCCGCGAGTTCAAGGATTATCCTGTTGTCGGAATTGTAGGATATGTTGTGGCGGCTGGAGTGGGATTTATGCGTATATACAACAATAAACACTGGGTAAGCGATGTTCTTGCTGGGGCAGGGGTTGGAATTTTAAGTACAAGCATAACATACTGGCTTGCATCGTATGTAAACTCAAATAAAGCAACAAGAAAAAAGAGAAAAACGTCAAGAACAGACATATAAATGGACTTTAGAACAAAAATAGACATTCCGAAATACTCTTTCTGCATTTCGCATAACGACAAATGCCTTTTCATCGGTTCGTGTTTTGCCGAAAACATTGGCTACCATCTCGCTGCAACAAAAATTCCAACATCGGTAAACCCGATAGGAATACTCTACAACCCCATTTCTATACGCGAAAGCATACTTAATGCATTGTCGGACAAGAAATACATCTCCGATGATGTTTTTCTTTCGGGTGGAACTTGGAATTGTTTCGACTTCCATAGTAGGTTTTCAAATGTTGACAAAGATATGTGCATCGAAAGCATAAATTCGGCAACCGAAATGCTAAAATGTCAACTTGAAACCGCCAATGTAATGTTTGTAACTTTCGGCACTGCTTACATTTACGAACTTGCCGAAACTGGAAAAATCGTCTGCAACTGCCACAAGCAACCCGAGAAATGTTTCAACCGCAGACTTTTGAATGTCAGCGAAATAGTTGAAACATGGTCGGATTGCATTGAAAAAATAATGGCAAAAAATCACAACATCCGCATAGTTTTCACGGTCAGTCCAATCCGTCATTGGCGAGACGGTGCACACCAGAACCAGATTAGCAAATCGACTCTGCATCTTGCAATCAACGAACTGAATGCAAAATTCGTAATCACATCCTACTTCCCAGCCTACGAAATTATGATGGATGAACTACGCGACTACCGTTTCTACGCCTCCGATATGGTTCATCCGTCCGAAACTGCCGTTCAATACATCTGGGAACGTTTTGGCGAAACATTTTTCTCCGAGCGAACCAATGCTATGATTGCAAGAATTGGCAAAATAACTGCGGCAGCAAATCACCGTCCATTGAATCCGCAATCGGATGCTTATAAGGCATTTTGCAATCACAATCTTGCTGAAATAGAACGCATAAAGGAGGAATTTGGTGAAATTGACTTCAGCGATGAGGAGATTTTGTTTAGAAAATTCATCTAAACCATTGAGTAAAAAATATCACGCGAAAAGTTCGGCTATGTTGACGAATACTCTTAACTTTGCGCCAAATTAGATTTAAATACGATGAAAAATTTCATAGAAGAACTCAAATGGAGAGGAATGTTGCAGGATATGATTCCTGGCACCGAAGAAGCACTACAGAAAGAACACGTTGCGGCATACGTTGGAATTGACCCGACAGCCGACTCACTACATATTGGACATTTGTGCGGCATAATGATGCTCAAGCACTTGCAGAATTGTGGACATAAACCTATTGCCCTTATCGGCGGAGCGACAGGTATGATTGGCGACCCATCGGGAAAGTCGCTTGAGCGCAATCTGCTAGATGAAGAAACTTTGCGTCACAACCAGCAGTGCATCAAGAACCAGCTCGCAAAGTTCCTCGACT
>CAJOEG010000234.1 GCA_905233405.1 uncultured Bacteroidales bacterium
CATCATCTGTTTCAAAAACATTAGTGGCAGCTTCTGTCGTACTCGTTTTAAGGGATCCGGTTGGCCCAAGAACAAAGAGAACAGAGTGCACGGGGATTTTAGCTTTTTTCAACCAATACAAACTGAATCCCAAATGCGCGAACAGGAAAATCGACACAATCTGGCTTTTAAAGTCTCCAATTTGCGCAGAGTGTTCTTTTCTGGGTCTTTGCCTTCCATCTGCTTGTGCTTCTCGAGCATATAGAACTTTGCGTTTCGGTTTGCCAGTTCAAGGATTTTGCCCTTGTCACCTTTCTGCGGATATTCGAACTTTACGTTTTCAATCGGGAAGTCAATCTGGAACGGCAATATTATTGTCTTGACGTTGCTTTTCAGTTCTTCGCGTATGTCAACTATGGCGTAGGCGAGTATGTCCTCGTCGGTTTCCTCGATGCGTTTGCGGATTTCCACCGAGTGTGATGCTATGATTGCTCCGTTTTGTATGCGTAAGTAACTTATGTAGTAGGAGTTTATGTCCTTTGCAAAGCCGAAAGCCTCAACGTTGGAAATGTTTGTGTCGACAACGGTTGACTTGCTGCGGTAGTTTTCGAGCAGGTCGAGTTTGTGCTTTAGTTTTGATGCTTCCTCAAATTCGAGGTTTGCGGCATGTTTCAGCATTTTTTCCTTTAGGTAGCCTTGCACTTGCTGAAGGTCGCCACGTAGGATTTTGCGGATGTCGGCGAACATAGCCGTGTAGTTCTCCTTGTCAATCTTTCCGATGCACGGACCGAGGCAATTGCCGATATGGTAGTCGAGGCAGATGTCGAACTTGCCGTCCTTGATTCCCTGTTCGGTGATGTTGTGCTTGCAAGTGCGAATCGGGTAAAGTTGCTGTATCAGAGCAAGTAAAGTCTTAATTGTGTATGCCGAAGCGAATGGTCCGAAATACTCGCCGTTGCCGTTTTTCTGTCGTGTGTAGAGCAGGCGAGGGAAGGGCTCGTTGGTAATGCACACCCACGGATAGGTCTTGTCGTCCTTTAGCAGAATGTTGTATTTGGGCTGTAGTTGCTTTATCAGAACGTTTTCGAGCAGTAGTGCTTCACTTTCGCTGTCAACCACAGTGTATTCGATGTCGCATATCTGGCTGACAAGGATTTGCGTCTTGCGGTTGAGGTTGTTCGACAGAAAATAGGAACTGACCCTGTTTTTCAGGCTTTTGGCCTTACCTACGTATATTATCGTTCCGTCCTTGTCGAAGTACCTATAAACTCCCGGTGCTTTCGGCAAGGCTTTTACGATTTCGGCAACGTGTTCCGAAGCGTTCATTGAACTTTATTTTGCAGTAGCGTGCGGGTCGTTATAGTAGATGTTGTCCCAGTGGGCAAATTCACCATTTGTTGATTTTTTCCATACGTCGATGAAAATTCCTGTCCAGTCTGCGACTTCCGGGGAGGTTTCCCTGCCGTCACCATTTGTGTCGCCTTTACGTTCGTCATCCTTGAGTGAAGTGAATTCAACGCCTGGCCCGTTATGGTTTATAAGGCAACCTTCACTTGAAACTGTAAGGGTTGAATGCTCAACAAACTTAACAACTACGTCGTTGCCGAAAGTAAGAGTTCTGTTTACGGCTATGTCGAGATTTGCCGCTGTGACTACAAATGCCACTTCGTCTTCAAGCCAGCTTATGTTGGAAGTAATGCTACTTCCAGACACGAAAATTCCGTTGCACTTGTTTCCAATTTCGTTGTTGGAGAACGAGTTGGAATTGTCCATACTCATTTCTGAATTTATTGTAACAGGAACATTGTTTCCGTAGAATTTGCAGTTTGTTATTTTTGTTTGTGCGCTGGCGTTTGAGGCGTTAAGTGCTCCAACGTAGATGTTGTTGAGCAGACTGCCCGAATTGTAAGCGAATGTGCAGTTGTCGAAAATAGCTTTGGCTTCCGACGATACGTCAACGGTTGCCGGATTAGAAATGTCGCGTCCTCCGTAAAGGAACTTGCAGTATTTGAATGTTGAGTTTTGTGAGCCGTTTAGGTTGATGTAGCCCCAGTCGCCAGCAGCGGGAACCGTCTTGTCTCCGTCGCTGTTGTTGTCGCTTCCATAGTTGTCGTCCTTTATCGAGGTGAATACAATTGGCTTTGCACTTGTGCCGTTGGCAATTATGTTGCCGTCGCGATTTAGTATGATATCGACGCCAGACATTAGCTTTATTATTGCACCGTCTTCTATTGTCAGTTCTGCGTTGATGTACAGGTTGTTTTTCTCAATTATGTATGTCTTGTCTCCTTTCCAAGTGGTCTTGGAATTAATGTCGGAACTTATCGTTTCTGTTTCTTTATTTGTCGTATCTCCTGTTGTACACGATGGAATTACGACTATACCTATTAATATAATAAATACTAAAACTGCAAAATTGTGAGTTTTCATCTCTTTGAAATTTGATTAAAATGCAAAGGTAATATTATTTGTGAAATACAATATTTTTGAAGCGAATTAAAGTTTTTGCCAATTGTTGATAATATTTTTTGCTAATAAAATATTGGTTTTGTAATCAGACTTTTAAGAAGAATGTTTGCTCTGTTGATAATTTTTTTGATGTCCACAAAAAATATTTTAAAAAAAATAAAAAAGTTATATTGTC
>CAJOEG010000235.1:0-3207 GCA_905233405.1 uncultured Bacteroidales bacterium
CACGAGCCTAACAGCGATGCACGTCGCAAGGCTTACGCTTCGGATATTACTTTCGGTACTAACAACGAGTTCGGTTTCGAGTATCTGCGCGACAATATGGCACTATCGCCATCGGATTTGGTTCAGCGCAAGCACAACTATGCAATTGTCGATGAGGTCGACTCCGTTCTTATCGACGATGCCCGTACCCCGTTGATTATTTCTGGTCCTACGCCCAAGGGTGACGACCAGCTTTTCGACGACCTCAAGCCGCAGGTTCAACAGCTCGTTGCAGCTCAGAAGGATTTGTTCAACAAGATTTTCAACGATTCCAAGAGACTTATTGCAGAAGGCAACCTAAAGGATGGCGGATTCAAGCTGTTGCAGGCATACAAGGCATTGCCTAAGAATAAGGCTCTCATCAAGTTCTTGTCGGAGCAGGGTATGAAGGCCTTGCTGCAGAAGACTGAAAACTTCTACATGCAGGACAACAACAAGATGATGCATCTTGCCACCGATGACTTGTATTTCGTAATCGAAGAAAAACTCAATTCTGTAGATCTTACCGATAAAGGTTTCGACTTGCTTGCAAATTCTACATCGGACCCCAATTTCTTCGTGATGCCCGACATTGGCGTTGCTCTTGCCGACCTCGAGAAGGAAAATCTTCCGACCCCAGAGAAATTGCAGAAGAAGGACGACATCATCCGCGACTATTCAATCAAGTCGGAACGTATCCATACTATAAACCAGTTGCTCAAGGCATACACAATGTTTGAAAAGGATGTTGACTATGTCATTATCGACAACAAGGTAAAGATTGTTGACGAGCAGACTGGCCGTATCATGGAAGGCCGCCGTTGGTCGGATGGCTTGCATCAGGCTGTTGAATCGAAGGAAAATGTAAAGGTCGAGGCTGCAACCCAGACCTACGCGACAATCACCCTGCAGAACTATTTCAGAATGTACCACAAGCTTTCGGGTATGACAGGTACTGCAGAAACCGAGGCCGGTGAATTCTGGGACATCTACAAGCTTGATGTTGTGACAATTCCAACCAATAAGCCAGTTATTCGCAACGACTACGAAGACCTTATCTATAAGACAACAAAGGAAAAGTATGCCGCAGTAATCGATGAAATTGAGCGTTTGGTTTCGATTGGCCGTCCGGTGCTTGTCGGTACGACTTCGGTCGAAGTTTCCGAATTGTTGAGCAAGATTCTTACCCGTAAGGGAATCAAGCATAATGTATTGAACGCTAAGTTGCACAAGCGTGAGGCCGACATCGTTGCAGAGGCCGGTCAGTCGAGTACAGTAACCATTGCTACAAACATGGCAGGTCGTGGTACCGATATCAAGTTGTCGCCCGAAGTGCGTAATGCTGGCGGTCTGGCAATCATTGGTACCGAGCGCCACGAGTCGCGTCGTGTTGACCGCCAGTTGCGTGGGCGTGCAGGACGTCAGGGTGACCCGGGTTCGTCGCAGTTCTTCGTTTCGCTTGAGGACAACCTTATGCGTCTGTTCGGATCCGACAGGATTGCAGCCATTATGGACAAGATGGGACACGTTGAAGGAGAGGCTATCCAGCACTCAATGATTTCTAAGTCAATCGAGCGTGCACAGAAAAAGGTCGAGGAAAACAACTTCGGTATTCGTAAGCATTTGCTTGAGTACGATGATGTTATGAATGCACAACGTACTGTAATCTACAAGAAGCGTCGCAATGCACTCGATGGTGAACGTCTTGGTGCCGACATTGCCAATATGATGAACGATGTCTGCGTTTCTGTGGTTGAGGAATGTTACGGAAACTATACATACGACGAGTTCAAGTTTGAGGTTTTCAAGACTTTGGCTATCGACATCGACCTTGAGGAGTCGAAGTACGATGAAATGTCGCGCAACGAACTTGTTGACTATCTGTATGAAAATCTTCGCGAAACCCACAAGCGCAAAGCTCAGCAGATTGCCGAGCAGGCTTATCCGACAATCAAGTATGTCTTTGAGAACAAGGGCAATATGTACAAGAACATTATCGTTCCGATTACCGATGGCGTGAAGACTTACAATGTGGTTGTGAACCTGGAAAAGGCATACCAGACCAAGGGCGAGGAGATTGTTCACGCTTACGACAAGACCGCGGTTCTTCGCAACATCGATGAGTCGTGGAAGGAGCATCTGCGCGAAATGGACGATTTGCGTCAGTCGGTTCGTGCCGCTTCGTATGAGCAGAAAGACCCGTTGCTGATTTACAAGCTCGAATCTTACAATATTTTCAAGGAAATGCTTGACAAGACCAATCGTTCAATCATTTCGATATTGATGAAGGCTTACATTCCGATGTCGAATCCGGACGAGGAGGTCAAGGAAACCCGTCAGCCACGCCAGAGGTTGGATACTAGCCGTATGCGAACAGGTCGTGAGGAAATCGGCGGCAACCGTCCGCAGTACAACGACCCGAGCGCAGGCAAGCCAAAGAACGAACCAGTTCGTGTGGAGAAGAGGGTTGGCAGAAACGATCCGTGTCCGTGTGGCAGTGGCAAGAAGTTCAAGAATTGCCATGGCGCAATGATAGGAGAGAATGAATAAATAAATTGACAATTTATTATTTGCTTCACTCATTACTGAGTTAAAGGTAAATGTTGCTCGCTTTATTTCATAAGAGAGTTCCGTGCCGACAGGTTCATGCGACACGGTTCTTGGTTGTTTTACTTTTTAGCTAATGCTTTTATATACAAGTTCAGCCGTTCCAATCCTGTAGCCATCGGAACGGAAGGTTATATTGCCGTTGCCATCAATAATGAAGATTAACGGCGGATTGTCGTTGTATTGTTGCTTTGTGTCGTGTAAAATCTTGTCCATAAGACCGTTGCTGTCGGTGGCGACAATGGTTTGCTTTGGAAGATTCCATTTTGCAGCCGAGAATGGTTCGGTAAGCTTTTCCTGCGGAACAATCATAAGTATATTGCCACCCCAATTTTCGTAGGTGTCACGCATTGCACCAAATTCCTTCAAAGTGTGCTTGGTGGGTTCGCGGTTCGGGTCGATGAAGCAGAGAACCAGAGACTTGTCCTTTGCCATTGATTTCAAATTTACCATCTTGCCATCTATCTCAATTTCCGTGTCTTCGGCGATAGTTCCGTAAGTTTCGGCTTGACGTTGAACCAATGGCTTGATTGTCAGTTCTTGCTCTGTGGTTTCGCCTTGCTTTAAGTTGAAAAATACAAG
>CAJOEG010000235.1:3232-5842 GCA_905233405.1 uncultured Bacteroidales bacterium
CGCTGTAGCGGTTGCCTGTCGATAGCATAAAGTAGCCTTCTTCAAGTTCAAGTTCTACGGGGAATTCGGCAACACGCGGGTCGTCTTCATAGTCGAAGGTTGTAAAGTCGCCATCTTCGAACTTGGCAATGGTGTAGTGTGTCCAGTATTGCGGCTTTAGTTCCGTTGTGCCATTGTATTTCAGGACAAGTTTGCCAGTTTTTGCAACAGGTTTTGCATCTTCCATGGCGACAATCTGCCATTCGTTGTTGTCGTAAACAAAAATCTGGCGAGTCGCATTGTCAAGGTATGCGGGAATATTCAGTGAACGGCAGGCTGCGACGAAGAAAATGTCGCGAGAGCGACTGTCGGCATGGCGAAGCTCGAATACTCCGCGTGGCGAAATGGGGCAGTTGAAGTAATTGCCTTCGCTGTCGGTCTGGATATTGGCTATTGTCCATTCCAAAATGGCTGAGTATGATGGATTTGCGCCTAGAATTTTTTCAAGGTTTTCGCTTAGGAACTGTCTCCACGGACGAATCATCTCCACTTCGATGCGTGCTGGCAAAATGCCTTTCTTGAAAACTTCAACTGGATATTTGCCGTCGTATTCCATAATATGTTGGTTTAGCGTTACGGCTTCGCAGTCGCGCAAGTCTTTGTCCGACAATGATTTTATAAAGTCATATAGGAAAAGATTTTCATTTTTCTTGGCATGTGCGTCAATAAAAGCAATGATTTCCTTGTAGTTGCCTTCGCTTTTCTTCACAATTTCGTGGATTTGCTCAGCCGTAAGGTTTTCGTTTGTAATCTTGGCAATCTCATCGTCGGTAGGGAAAGTCTTTAGATAGGCGTTGCGTATCGAATCTTCGAAAGCAAGTCGCTTGTTGTTCTTGTCTGCTTCCTCGGGAGTGACATTGGTTGTCACAGGTTTGCCCGCTGGCGGAACAATGTCGAAGTCCTCTTCGTATTCAGTTCCCGATGTGCGATTGAGTTTCAATGTTATAGCGTCACTTTCCCTAACGTCAATCTTTGCGTAGTTGTATTTGCCGTCCTTGCTTGCCCAGATGAGCAAGTCGCCAAGTCCGGTAGTTAGGCTAGCCTTGCCTTCGCTATCTGTTTCGCCAGACGAAATCGGATAATATTCGGCATAGTTGTAAAGCTTGAATTTAACCTTGGCATTTTCTACTGGCTTTCCGCTTTCGTCGGTGACAGTCACTGTTATCTTCTTGGTATCGGTGTAGTTGGGAAGCATGTTAATCTTCGCGAACAATTCTCCTCTGAAGTTTATTTCCTCGTTGCCCTTGTACTTGCCGAAAGCGTTTGAGTGTACCATCATGCAACGGGTTGATGGAGCAGCAAACCATCCCATGTCGAGTTTGGCATCGGGCTCGCAGGCTCCGAGAAAATACCATTTCCCATCGACCCACACTTCAACCCATGCGTGATTGTCGTCGGTGTGTGCCCAGCGCGGTGTGTAGCATTGGCGAGCTGGAATACCTACGGCTCGCAGTGCAGTAACGGTGAATGTCGATTCTTCGCCGCAGCGGCCGAACGAGGTCCGTATTGTTGCCAATGGAGCGGAAGTTCGCGCATCTGCAGCTCTGTAGCACACCTTTTCGTGGCACCAGTGGTTTACTTCGAGTGCCGCATCGTACATGCTCATGTCCTTTATGCGGTCTTTTATCTCGTTGAAAATGAACATTCTTGCGGTGTCAAGGTTCTCGTTATTGACACGATATACAAGCACAAAATGCCGGAAAATATCTTCGGGAATAGTTTTCCCCCACGAGAAAAAGTCGCGTGCCTTGAATGCATACTTTACTTGGTTAAGGAAAAAGTCTCCGTCGTAGTCGGCAAGGTCGCTGTAGGGCATATAGGCGTACAGGAATTTCAATGCTTCGGTTTCCTCGAGCGAAAGATTCTGGTCGAAAACCGAAAAAAGTTCCTCGCTGCGACCTTTGGCAATTTCCTTGCGTGCCTCGAAGTCAGTTTCTACTTGAGTGCGGTATGTCTCGTCGGTAATGAAATGTTTTTCTTTATTGCACGAAGCAAATGAAAATAAGGTTGCAACTGCAATTGTAAATATGGAAATTTTTTTCATTATTTATGTGGTATTTCGGTGATTTATAAATTATTATCTTGATGATTTTGCAGCCTTTACAAACCTTTTTACTTCTTCGAGGTCGGTTTCCATGTAGCGGCTCGAGTCCTCGATGTTGGTCTTCTGCGGATTCTCTATGGTGTGCTTGCACGACGAATGTACTTCGCTTACATCTGTCATTCGAATTAGGTCGGCAGCATTCTGAGAATTTACTCCGCTGCCAGCAAGGATTTTTATGCGTCCGTTGGCTTGTTTTTGTATTTCACGCAGATTGTCGGCTCCTTCGGGTGCTGTCTTGCGTTGACCTGATGTAAGGATTCTGTCGCAGCCGCATTCGATAATTTGTTCCAGTGCTATTCGCCAGTCGCGGCAACGGTCGAAGGCACGATGAAAGGTTACTTCCATAGGACGTGCGAGCTTTACGATATCTGCTGTTCGTTTTGTGTCAATGTCTAGGTTCTTGTCCAGGAATCCGATAACAACTCCGTGTACACCAAGTTTTCTGCATGTCAGCACGTCGTCCTTGA
>CAJOEG010000236.1 GCA_905233405.1 uncultured Bacteroidales bacterium
AACACAGTGATTTCAAGGAAAAGATGTCTGATATAAACCAGCAGGTACGCCAGTTGGTGGGACTGATCTCTCCAAATTTGATGGTTCGTGCGGTTGCTCGTAAAAGAATAAGAATTTAATAGGTATGGTTATGAAACGTATTTTCGATATATTTTGTTCGTTTTTTGGCTTGCTGCTCTTGTCGCCATTGTTTCTGATAGTTGTGCTGTTGGTAGCGACAACTTCGCGTGGTGGCGTATTTTACAAGCAGGTTAGGGTGGGGAAGGACTTTCGCAACTTTAAGATTCTGAAGTTCCGTTCTATGCGTCCCGATTCCGACAAGAAAGGTCTGCTTACCGTTGGTTCCAAGGACAATCGTGTGACGAAAGTCGGCTATTTTATCCGCAAGTACAAGATTGACGAGTTGCCGCAGCTGATAAATGTGCTTGTCGGCGATATGAGCTTTGTTGGCCCGCGTCCCGAAGTGCCGAAGTATGTAGAGATGTACAACGACGAGCAGCGTATAGTTTTGTCGGTTCGTCCGGGCATTACCGACTATGCTTCGATTGAATATCGCAACGAAAACGACATTCTTGCTAAATCCGACAATCCCGAGCAGACTTACATTGACGAGGTGATGCCTGCAAAGTTGAAACTTAACTTGCAGTATATCAATGATATGTCATTGTTTGTTGACATAAAAATAATTTTTAAAACATTTTTTAAAATTTTTGATTGATGATTAGAAAAAATGTTGTACTTTTGCACTCGCAAAATTGCCCAATGGTGTAATGGTAGCATCCCAGATTCTGGCTCTGATAGTTCGGGTTCGAGTCCTGATTGGGCAACTGGATATAAATCGCAAGCATCTAAAAATCAGGCGCTTGCGATTTTTGTTTTGGTAAATCGCACCACAATCGCACCACGGATTTAAAAAATACTTTTTTCGCTCAATAATAATTTTAAAGCTTGCTTGCAATATTTTTCTTAATTTTGCACTTTGTAACAAATAAACGAAAGTTTTTGCTAAATATTTATGGAAGAACGACTTATCCTAATATCCAACGATGATGGAATATCGTCAAAAGGGATTGATACGCTTATTCGTATAGCTCAGCCTTACGGAAAGGTTGTCGTGGTGGCTCCTGCTAATGCGCAGTCGGGTAAGTCGCATTCGGTATCGCTTACAAGGCCGGTACGTTTCGAGAAAATATACGACAGCGAGAATCTGGAAAAGTATGTCCTCTACGGAACTCCTGTTGATTGCGTGAAAAGTGCGCTCACAAAGATTCTGCCGCGTAAGCCCGACCTGATGCTTTCCGGGATTAATCACGGTTCAAACACTGCTATAAGTCTGATTTATTCGGGAACTATGGGTGCTGCAATCGAAGCTTCGTTCTATGGCATTCCGTCAATAGGGCTGTCCATTGTCACCCACGATTTGGATGCCGACTTTTCCGTGGTGGAGAAAACCGCTCCTGCGCTTATAGAAAAAGTCCTTGAACATGGTATGCCTGAGATGGTTAGCCTTAATGTGAACTATCCGGTATGTCAACTCAATGATTTCAATGGTTTTAAGATTTGCTCGCAGACAAAGAGCTACTGGTACGAGGATTTTGAGGAGACTGTCGATAAGTATGGAAATCAGGCATACTATCAGCGCGGACATCTGGTAAACATTGAGCCCGACA
Organism: uncultured Bacteroidales bacterium; assembly: GCA_905233405.1. GTDB lineage: Bacteria > Bacteroidota > Bacteroidia > Bacteroidales > ML635J-15 > Bact-19. The sequence goes on from CAJOEG010000236.1 coordinate 1,671, forward strand.
ACAAGGATTGCGATGAGAGTGCAATTGCGGGGAATTATGCCTCAATTGTGCCTGTAAAAGTAGATTTCACTGACTATAAGATGATTGACGAACTAAAAAAATGGAATTTATAATATGGAAGCAAGACCAAATATGATAAAGAGGTTCAACAAGCCGATATTCGGATTCTTGGTTGGAATCATTGTGCCGATAATTGCTTTTTTCATCTATTTCCTGATAGAGCATTTTATGTACGGCTGGGGATTTGTTGATTTCATCAACAGGCTCATCGAGATAAAGTCGATTCTGCCGCCAAGCTTGTGTGTGTTTGCCGACCTGATACCTTATTTTATATTTAAGAAGCTAGACTATTGGTATGCGGTTAAGGGACTTGTGTATTCGCTGGTGATTTACACGCTGATATTCGTTGTGCTTACCTTTATGAAATGAGATATTTTGTAATTGCTGGTGAAGCGTCGGGTGATCTGCACGGTGCCTACCTTGTCGAGCAGATACGACTGGCTGACAAGGATGCCGACATTGAAGGGTGGGGCGGCGACCTGATGAAAAGTCAGGGCGTTAGAATCCACAAGCATATCAGGGACTTGGCCTTTATGGGCTTTGTCGATGTAGCCAAGAATCTCTCCACGATATTTGCTAACATTAAACTTGTAAAACAGCAAATTGCCGACTATAAGCCCGATGCTCTTCTGCTTGTCGATTATCCCGGATTCAATTTCCGTATTGCAAAATGGGCTAAAAAGCAGGGGTTCAAGGTTTTGTACTTCATTTCTCCGAATGTGTGGGCGTGGAAGTCGAACCGTGTCTATAAGGTGCGCGACAATACCGACCGAATGTACACTATTTTGCCGTTTGAGAAGGCGTTTTATGCTAAGTATGGCATTGAGGTTGAGTACTTTGGACATCCGTTGGTTGATGTTGTAGGTTC
>CAJOEG010000237.1 GCA_905233405.1 uncultured Bacteroidales bacterium
AGCCTTTGAAAAAGAAATAGTTCAAGCTTGTTTTAGGTCTCTTTTTGACACATATAACATTTTCAAAGCAATTTCAGGTCTCTTTTTGACACATACGCCCAAAAATAAATTTTGTAAAATCAACTTTTATGTTTATTTTTGCAAAAATGAATTTGAAAAATGGAAAAGAACCTATTGATAGAATTGCTGGAAGATGGGGAAAATGTTAGTCTTTATTCTCCACGGTTTGATGGCGAATCATATACAGAATTTGAAAAGTTTCTGCTTGAATATAAAGATTCCTATCCAAAGGATGTTGCACAAATAGTCTATCGCTTGGATATTATCAAACGCGATGGGGCGGATGACAGACATTTCCGTTACGAAGGAACAAAGCGAGACAGGGTTATGGCTTTGCCATCGCATTTGGAAACGACTTCTCTTCGCTTGTATTTACTTAATGTTCAGTCGAAAATATTAATTTTAGGTAATGGCGGATTGAAAAATTCTGCAACATATCAAGAAAATGAACTCTTAAATAAATGTGTGGAGACATTGCAAAAGATAGACATCGTATTGAAACAGATGGAAAAACAGAAAATCATTTATGTCTCGGGAACTAAGTTGCTGGGAACATTATCAATAGTAATTGACGATTAATTATTAAGCCTTATGAAAACCAATAAAATAATGGATGAAATTCGTCGGACTATGAGGCCTGAAATGAAAAAGCAGATGGAATTGTCGGTTGCAATTGCCAACTGCGTATATGAAATATTGGATGAACGGGGGATGTCACAGAAGGACTTTGCCAGAATTTTAGGCAAAACGGAAACCGAAGTAAGCAGGTGGCTTTCTGGTACACATAACCTGACCGTGGCAACAATTGCAAAAATGTCATTGGCTCTTGGCGTGGATATTATAAAAGTAGTTAGAAGACGCAAGTTGTCAAAAGTTTCTTGTGTGAATTAATATGCAATAGTCAAAATTAATTTTATGAAAAAGCTAATCTTCCTTATATTGTCCCTTGCGATTGTTTCGCTTGCTTTTTCGCAAGCTCGCAAGCCTGTAGTCGAAGAACCGGAACCTCCGATGACGCGCATACTTTTCATCTTTGATGCATCAATGAGCATGTCCGACAAGTGGGAGGGTGGACAGAAGTTTGTGAAGGCTCGCGAACTGATGTTCGAACTGCTCGATTCACTCGAAAGGGTTCAAAAAAAACATCCGCTTGAGGTGGCTTTGCGCGTTTACGGACATCAAAGCCCTGTGCCACCGCAGGATTGCCACGATTCAAAGCTTGAAGTGTCGTTCGGCGAGAGCACAATCGGAATCATCCGCGACAAGCTGATGTCGATAACGCCGAAAGGAACAACGCCCATTGCCTATTCGTTGGGCAAAAGTGAGGGCGATTTCCCCGATGACAAGGACAGCCGCAACATAATAATCCTCATTACCGATGGAATAGAAATGTGCAACGGCGACCCCTGTGAGGTAAGTGCCGCTCTGCAAAAGAAAGGCGTTGTGCTGAAACCATACATTATTGGTATCAACATCGATGTAAAGCAGGCCGATATGCTTGCCTGTATGGGCAATTATTTTGATGCAGGAAACGCTGGACAGTTCCGTCAGGCAATAAAGACCATTGTTTCGGAAGTAACCTCGCTGACTGCTGTGCGCGTGAATCTGCTGGATATCAACGGCAAGCCTACCGAGACCAATGTTGCAATGTCGTTCCACGACATGCAGTCGGGCGATGTGCGCTACACCTATATGCATACTATGAACGCTGATGGTCAGCCCGATACCATTTATTTGGATGTGCTTTCTCAGTACAAACTGAAGGTGCATACTGTTCCGCCTGTCTATAAGGATGGCATAACAATCGAGGAAGGCAAGTTGAACATAATTGATGTTCCTGCACCGCAGGGAACCTTGCTAGTTGACATTAAGGGCGAAGACCCTACCAATGCCGACATAAAGTGCATAATCCGTGAGACTGGACTTCCGCACACTATTCATACCATCGATGCCGACAAGAAGCAGAAACTCATTGTCGGTCAGTACGATTTGGAAATTCTGACTATGCCGCGCACATATGTCAATGCCGTGCGCAGCGACCAGGGCAAGCTTCGCAAGATTGATATTCCGCAGCCTGGAACCGTGATAATAAATTTCCGCAGTCCGGCATTTGGTACTTTGTTGCATCAGGAAGGCGACAGGTTGACCGATATTTACGAATTTTCGCCCGACAAGACACATTACAAGCTTCGCTTGCAGCCCGGTTATTACCGCGTTGTTTTCCGAGACCAGCATAGTCATTCGGCAAAGAACTCGGCTGAGTTCAAGTTCCGTGTGAAGGACCTTATGCTTGGGAAAACGTACTTGATTCAGATTCTCAGGATAGGGCTACCTGCGGGGGTACAGGGTTCGTTGTTCTCGATCTCGAACGTGTGCATACAGACGGCAATTAACGGTGTTGGTTCATATGCTTCGGCGGGAAGTGCTGCGGCGTTGAACTTCGACTTCCTCGTGTACTACATAGTGGCTGCGTTCACACAGTCAGCGGTGGTCGGAAGTGCCGCTTTTGAGTGCTACGCTGCAAGTTGGCGTAAGTGTGTGGACAATCGATGTGCGCAACTGGTAGTACAAGAAACTTTTTTTGTTGGCTTTCGAGTATTTAATTGGAAACAGCTTGTAAATTGCTGTGTTGAAACGGTTTGCCGATTGTTCGCGCGAGCGTATTGGCTTGGCATCGAAATAACTGCCCATAATTTCAATAAGTTGCGACATTACAAGTGTTGCGACTGCGGTATGTCCTTCTGCGGCAAGGCTTTTTGCTTGGCTTAGTATTCCATTCAGGAAATCAATATGTTCTTCCTTGGTCGTTATCTGCATACCCTAGAATTTTAGTCTGAATTGCAGTTTTACTTCGGTTCTGTTTGGTCCTTGAATTTCATCAAGTCCGGAGCCAAGTACGGTCTTGTCGGCATAATGTGAATTGGCAATTCTGAACCACAAGTCGATGTTGTCGGTAACGTCGTATTTAATGACGAGTGCCAGGCGTGTGCCGCGACCATAGAACATCGGAACCGTGAACGCGTACAAAACATCCTGCTCGTAGGCGTAAATCCTTGAATTATAGTCTTGAGTGTCGAACAATGCGATTCGAGCGGTAAATGTGAGCGGAAGTTTTGCCGGTTTGTACTGCAAATCCTCGCATACGAGGAATCCCCAGCTTGCGCTGTCGGGACGATGGTAGTGCGACACTTCTATGCGGCTCTTCAGTTTCCATTCGTCATTCGGAGTAATGTTGAGCTGATACCTGTATTTGGATGTGCTGTAGTTTATTAGCTCCTTTATATTGGTGTCGTCGGTAGAATTTTTCTGCTTGGTCTCGTATTTTGCTCGAAGTATCATTTCAATGTTGCGCTTGGGTGTGTAGGTGGCTTCGGCAGTCCATTCGTGTCCTGTCGATGGTGCATTCACTCCGTATTTCAGCCATGGGAATTTCCAGCTGTCGAAGTAGATGTTGAAGCGCAAGTGCTTAACTGGCAGAATCTCGGCGCTGATGTATATGCCCGATTCGTTGTAGGTCTTGTTGCCTTCCGAGAAGCCCTGCGCGTACATATTTTGGTATTTTGGACTGTAGTATCTGTAAAGTGCCGACATCTTGAATTCTGGAACAAAGTCGATTGTTGCTCCATCAACAGTAGCGATGCCGCCGTTCGGGCTCATTGATGTTTCACCGAAAATGTTGACCTTGTGCAAGTTGAGTAGGTAGTCAACGCCAAGATTAAAATTAGATTTTCCACTGAAATTGAAATATTCGTAGGCTCTGTCGTTGGTGTTCAATGGGTTGGAGTAGGAGTAGTAAACGCCAGTGGCACCGATTTTCAGTTTGTTGCCTTGCCAGGTTACATTTCCGCCTGTTACAAACTCCTTGATAGTGTGTCGTTTGGCAATCTCGTTCGGAGTACGATGGTAGCCTGTTTCAAGGAAACTTGTCACAAGGTCCTCTTCCTCTGTAAGCGTGTCGCCTTGAGCCAAACCTGCATCAAGCGATTTGTAAGATACGAATTCGGTGATTGTGAAATCCTTGACCTTTATGGTTGCTGCCTCACCGCGCATAAATGCCGATTCGTTTGCCGACGAGTACTTGTCAACTAGACGAGGCTTCTTTATGATGCCTTCAACGCCAGAGCCTTTGCCGAAACTCATACCTGTCCACATTGTAAGTCCCTGACCGAACTGTGCAACATAGTCGCCCACGATAACCTTTTTTAGTATTCCGATTTCTCCAAGCATAAAATGGGCGGAATAGAAGTCGAAGCCGTACTTTTGTGCACCGCGGAAGAATTGTTCTCCCTCGTCCTTTTCGGCGGTAAAACCGTACGAAATCTTTTTCTTGTATGAGTAGTTGTATTTCAGATAATACTTGTCTGGCGAACCTAAGTATCTTGATTTGTCTGGATTTATTGCAAGAATGCTGTCGGAGATGTTGTAGCCCGCCTTTGATTGTAGAACTCGCTGGTAACGACCAAGAACCGTGTGTCGTCCGTAGGTAAATATTTTTTTCCAGTTGGTTTTCTCCTTCGGCTTTTCATCACTAATGGTGACGAAAGGGTAGAGATATTTCATTGTGAGTTCGTCAAGTCCCTCGACGAATGCAAGTTCGTAAATTGTCTTGAAGCCATTGTATTTGGTTCTGTACCTGATAATTGAGTAGATTTGGTATTCGTTTAGGAACAGAATTTCACGAAATTCTTCGGCTGATGTATTTTTTTTCCAT
>CAJOEG010000238.1:0-2528 GCA_905233405.1 uncultured Bacteroidales bacterium
TTCGATGTCGGTGAGGATATTTGCATCAATCTCGTATATGTCGGCTACAAGTCGCATAAATTCTTCCGACTGTTCGTTGGCAGGGAAAAGCAGCTTCTCGAGATAGAACAGCACTTGTATCCTGTCGTCGTGCGATAGGTTCTGGCTGGTTTCGTTGCAGATGCGAATAAGCCGCACCGAGTTGAGCGACAGACGTTTGCTTGAGAAAGATGCGTATTCGTCGAGTGCCTTCTCAAATTCGGAGGTATATTCGTCGATGTAGACGCTTTCTATGGTTTCGTCGAGGAACGACCTGAATTTCAGTATGATGCTTGCTGTGTCGCTGTCGTTTTGCTTGTTTGCCGAGATTGCAAACAGCTTCAGTATCGACGATAGCGTCTGTCGGTTCATGTTAGCAGAGTTTTTGTACGTTTGCCTTGCTGCCTACCACCCACACAACATCGTCGGTCTCGAACACAAGCGACGGGTCGGGATTCATTATCGAGTCCATTCCTCGGTCAATGCCGACAATCATGCAGCCCAAATCCCTTGCTCCGCAATCGCGCAGACTTTTGCCGTTGATGGGCGAATTGGTTTCCACGACAAACGATTCGAGGGCAACCTTGGTGTTCTCAAAATCTTCGTCTTCGTGGCTTTCCAGTTCATTCTCAAGGTTTTCCTGCTGACGCATAAATTCTGCGAAAGCCTTGTTCTGCTTGTCGGTGCCTATGGTGAGGATTCTGTCGCCGGGGAAAATGCGCTCGTTGCCCGACGGCAGGTTGATGTGCTTCTTGCCACGGTCGATCTTAACGATGTTTATGCCAAAGCGTTGGCGCAGATTGAGTTCCTTTATTGTGTAGCCGACTATAAGGTGTAAGGTCGATGTCGTGTTCCTTGAAATTCTCGTTGAAGCCCTTGCGTATGGGTTTGCGATCTTCGTCGATGGCATCTTTCGAGTTAAGGTTGCTGATGAACTGCTGTTCGATACGAGAGAATCGTTTTAGCGTGCGCGATGAAAGTACCAATATTATCACAAGTCCAATGGCGATGAGGATTACAACCCAGGCGTTCCAGTCGAATGTCTTGAAAAGTGTCAGCGTTAAGAATGTGGTTGCTATGAAATAGCGCAACAAGGTGAATGCCACGATTCCGCCACGGTTGAAACGACTGTCGTTCCATAGCTTGAGCACTGTAGGTCGGATGTCTTTTTTCTGTACCATGAGACCGCGCAGGAATGGCGCCATTACCAATGCGGTAATAAGGAAGTTAATGATTCCCACTACGATATGATTCCATTCGCTAAGCTTGTCGTTCATAAATGGGTACATCCATTTTACCGCTGCAAGCAGTATGGCCGTCAGCAGAATGCCATATATTATTATCCTGACTGTATAATATTTTATAAGTTTCTTCCAATCGCTTTCGAGGTTGACGGAATTCTGGCGTTGTGCGTAATTGTCGAGTTTGTCCTTGAGTTTCTGCGGAAGCCGTTTGTCGATGGCGTCGGCTAAAGGTGATGCTAGTCTGATTCCGTATGGTGTTGTAAAAGTGGTAATTACCGATACTGCAACAATGATTGGATAAATGTGTGCATCCATCACGCCTAGCGAGTTTCCAAGTCCGGCAATGATGAACGCAAATTCGCCCACCTGCGCAAGACTGAAGCCTGTCTGCAAAGCTGTCTTTAGATTCTTGCCGGCAATCATTACACCGAAAGCTGAAACTATTGTCTTGCCGAAAATCGTTATCAATGAGAGAATTAGAATAGGTAACCAGTACTCGGCAAGAATTTTCGGGTCAACCATCATGCCTACCGATACGAAGAATATTGCGCCGAACAAATCCTTGATACTCTTGAGGTTGCGCTCGATGTGCTCGCCTTCGACGGTTTCGCCGAGAATAGAACCCATGATGAAAGCGCCCGGCTAGTGTTACCATACCGAAGCACAAGCCCACTGAAATAATCAGCAGTGTTTCATCGTTCATCAGTTTCTTTGAACGCTTGAAGAATGTGGGGAAGACGTAGATTCCAATAAGGAACCATAGTACAAGGAAGAAAACCATCTTCAGTATGCTGAAAATCATTTCGGTGCCTTCGAAGTTTTTGCCAGTGGCAATTGTCGGCAACAAGACGAGCATAAGTATTGCCACAAGGTCCTGGATGATAAGCACAACAAGCGAGATGTCGGCAAATTTTTCACCTTTTAGTTTCAGGTCGTCGAAGGCTTTGATTACAATTGTAGTTGACGACATCGATAGCATACCGCCAAGGAAGATGCATTCTATTAAGCTCCAGTTGAGCAGATAGCCTGTCAGCGTTCCGATGCTGAAAGTAAGCAGGATTTCGCAGCCTGCCGTTATAAATGCCGTGCTTCCTACCGAAAATAGTTTCTTGAAGCTGAATTCGAGTCCCAATGCAAAAAGCAGGAAGATGATACCAATTTCAGACCATTCCGAAACGCTTGCTTCTTCGATTACAGTCGGGAAGAAGTCGAAATGCGGGCCGACGAGAAATCCGGCGACAATGTATCCAAGCACCACCGGCTGTT
>CAJOEG010000238.1:2534-6274 GCA_905233405.1 uncultured Bacteroidales bacterium
ATGAGTATCAGCGCGAGGTCGTTGACAAGGTGCAGTTCTTCTTCCATAGTTTGTATTGCGGTTTGTAGTCATCTCGGAAGCTATGATTTTCCGATGATGCGAAGCGGAATCGTGAAAATCAAGCTGTCCGTGATCTCCTTAGATTATTAGAAAGTCTTTTCTGCTGCTTTCAATGTGTTGAGTAGCAACGAAAGACGAGTCATAGGACCAACGCCACCAGGAACGGGGGTTATGTACGAGCACTTGTCGGCAACATTCTTGAAATCGACATCGCCGGTGAGCTTGAATCCGCTCTTTGTCTCGGTTGATGGCATACGGGTTGTGCCGACATCGATTACAACAGCACCTTCTTTCACCATATCGGCAGTTACGAAGTTGGGTTTGCCCATTGCAGATATGAGAATGTCGGCATTGGCGCAGATTTCCTTCATGTTCTTGGTTGCGCTGTGGCAAACGGTAACGGTGCAGTTCATTTCCTTCTGCGACATGAGGATGCTGAGCGGTCTGCCCACGATGTTGCTGCGACCTATCACCACGCAGTTCTTTCCGCTGGTTTCGATGCCCGAACGCTTGAGCAGCAGTGTTATGCCCATCGGGGTTGCCGATACGAACGATGGCAGACCGATTGTCATCTTGCCGACATTTGTCGGGTGGAAGCCGTCAACATCCTTTTCGGGATTTATGGCTTCGATAACTTTCTGTTCGTTTATGTGCTTTGGCAGAGGAAGTTGCACGATGAAACCAGTTACGCTTGCATCGTTGTTGAGCTTTTCGATAGTGTCGAGCAGTTCCTTTTCGGTAACATCGTCCTCGAAGCGGATAAGGTCGGAGATGAATCCAACTTCCTGACAATCCTTCATCTTGAAGCTAACATACGATTCGCTTCCGCCATCGTGTCCGACGAGAATGGCGGTGAGTTTTGGCGTTTTGCCGGTCTTTTCAATAAGCTTCTTGGTCGATTCGGCGATTTCAGCCTTTATTTCCTTTGCAATTTTGTTTCCGTCAATCAGTTGCATATCTTTCTGTTTTTTGAGAGATGCAAAGTTAATGTTAAATTGCAAGATGGAAAAATGATTGAGAAGATTTTTTAGTTTTACAGAAATTTAGAATTATTTAGGTAAAAAGAATCGCACTCCGCCTTCGTCCCCAAATGGAAGAATCGCAATTATTTATGGCGGCAGAAAATGAAGTAGAATTATAAAGTGACAATTATATTATTCCTAAAATTATGAAAATAGGAACAAAACAATTATCTTTGCACCCTAACTCGCGCTAACGGTGACGTTTCGGACGTTTTGTCGGAGTTTTCGAGCATCGGCAACGTTAGAGAGTTGGTATATATCACAAGGCATTCGGATTTGTAACCTTTAGCTCGTTGCCTAAGCAGCAATCTGAATGACTTGAATATAAGGATTTGCAATCCGCATTACAAATGCTAATATTCGCATGTGTCGGATTGCAAATCCGACACAACATAGGTAATGTTAGTGGCCAGTTGTCGTTTGCTTAGGACAAAAACTCTGAAAATCTGCATTTGGCACCAGAATAACCTCTAAAAATCTGCAATCATTTTGTAAATAATTGATAATCAATCACACTTGACTACATGTAAAAACATACTTAATTTTAGTCTGTCTACAAGCTAAAATTGATATTTTCTAATTTTGGCTTATTAATAGACCAAAATAAAAATTTTTAAATTTTGGCTTGTCAACAAGCCAAAATGTATTATCTTTGCACAAAAAACAAAATGGTAAACAAAGAACAGCTTAGGAATATAATCCTTGAAAACCGCAATATGGTTGATAGGCTCAAATTGGTTCGACGCGATTTTACATTTCACGCTGCTTTCAGGTATGTGCTTGTAGGTGTAAGGCGGGCGGGAAAGTCCTTCCTTTTGTTTCAGATGATGAAAGACTTGCTTGCTAGCGGACACAGTTGGAACGAGATGCTTTACCTCAATTTTGAGGATGATCGTCTGCTCGGATTTGAAGCTTCCGACTTTGAAACTATCTTGGAGGTTCATTCCGAAATGGGAGGCAGCAAGCCTATGCTGTTTCTTGACGAGGTACAAAATATTCCTGGTTGGGAAAAATTTGCTCGCCGACTTGCCGACCAAAAATATTCAGTAAACATCACCGGATCAAATGCAAAAATGCTTAGTTCCGATGTGGCAACAACATTGGGTGGTCGTTATATAATCCAATATGTTTTCCCATACGATTTCCCTGAATTTTTGTCGGCAAACGGTTTTGACATATATGCCAAGAACGACAAGGATATGCGTCTGATGGATGAATATCTGCGCTACGGTGGTTTTCCAGAGTGTGCAACTTTGCAAAGCAAGCAAGAATATCTTTTGTCTGTATATCAAAAAATATACATGGGTGATATTTCAGCAAGGTACAACATAGAAAATAAAATCGCCTTACGACTGATGTTCAGAAAGTTGGCAGAAACCATGATGCAACCTGTAGCATTAACCAGACTAACAAACATGCTGGCATCGACAGGAACAAAGGTGTCAATTGAATTATGCCGACTACGCAAAGGATGCATTTTTGATATTGCCACTAACCAATTTTGCCGATAATTTTACAGGACGAGAAACAAACAAAAAGTATTATTTTATAGACAACGGCATAATTGGCTTGCTAACAACAGATTGCCTAAGTTCCCAATTCGAAAATATGGTTGCACTTGTCTTGCTTCGAAAATATGGCATAGATGACAAGGTATATTTCTACAATTACAACATAGAAGTGGATTTTGTTGTGCCTGAGAACGAATTGGCAATACAAGCATGTTATGTCCTAGGCGATGAAACTGGAGAGACATATCGCAGAGAAACACAGGCTCTGATAAAACTCAGCAAACGGTTGCCTTATCACGACTTAGTAATTGTCACATACAACGAAGAACGCGAGATTGAAGTCGATGGCAAATGTATAACCGTTGTACCTGCATGGAAATGGCTAATTGGTGCATAACGAATGTGGTATATCCTCCAAAAATCTGCAATCAAACACACAAGTCACAGAACACAAACAAACTAACCAATCACCACTCCTATCCTTTCGGATTTATCGCTATGGCAGTGAACTGAAGGATGTAATCCGATATGACTAGAGTTGGAGAGTAAGATTATTATTCGCAAAAATTTGTCTTTTTGTTATTTTTATTCGCAAAAATTTGTCATATCCGCAGACTTATTCGCAAAAATTTGACAAAGGTATGCTGCGATAATCAAAACTCATCATCTTTCTCGCCAACGAATTTACGCAGATTGTCATAGTCTTGCCCTTCATCAAGACGGCATCTGAAAGTCTCTTCATCGTCAAGAGTTTCCAATAATCTTGTATAGCCAATCAAGTCCTCCAACTCTTCAAACAATTCATCCATATACCCATTTATGTACTCAACTGGCGTGTAATCGGCAGGAGTAATATCCTTGGGTGTTGACATCGCCAAAGCCCTTATCTGTGCTTTCATATTTTCAATTTCCGACCTGTTTTCTTTGATTTTGTCGCGCAAGTCCTCAATGCTACGAAACGACTCGTGATTCTTGCTAAAAATCTCTGGTCTCCATACGACATACATTCCCATAATCTTTCGTTTTTTCTGGTTTACTAAATTGGTGTCCTTTAAAAATTCGCCGCAAAATTATAACCCCTAGTGCGCAACCTATTTGCGTAGTCGAAAAAAATTTTAATAAATTTGCAAAAATTTTCATTTTTCAC
>CAJOEG010000239.1 GCA_905233405.1 uncultured Bacteroidales bacterium
CAAGAACGAAATTTACTTTGGTGCCTACAATATGTTCGGTAAGGTGAACTACAAGAACGGGCACATTGATGTCGCTGAGTTTGAGAACAATACAGGGACAGAGTTCGGTCAGATAACAAAGCTTGCCGTTTCGGGCGACGATGTGTATTTTACATCGAGTGGAAAACTGTTTATGTACTCCGATTCCACCATCAGGAAAATTGCCGACAATGGTTTCTTCCGTCTGCTTAGCCTTGATACTGCCGTGTATGTCCAGAAGAAATTTGCTCCGCTGAAACGTCTTAACCACGGCCGACAGGAAGACGATGCCTTCTGTTCGTTGGTCGATTCTATCGAGGTGGCAGATATGATATGTGCCAGCGATGGCTGTATAATTCTGCGCGACGAAATAAGGTCTTGCTTTTACAAATATTCAGTAGCAGACGGACTTTCTCCTTTTTTTACCGACCTTGACAGGTACATAAACAAGAACGGCTATTCGTGCATGAAAAGCCTTAGCGATGGCGCTTTTGTCGTGGGAACAAATTCCGGGGGCCTTGTTTCGTTCGATGTCAATGGCAAGTACAGGTTTATTCTCAGTTCCTCCAATGGCTTGAAAGACAATTCAATAAACGACATCTGTATTGACAACCAAAACAAGATTTGGGCTGTTACCGAAAACGGCATCTGTCTGCTCGAAACAAATTCGGAACTATCGTACTTCAATGCCTACAACGGAATAAGGGGTACGGTCCTTTCGGTAAGGCGGCACGAGGGACGGCTGTATGTCGGTACCACGTCGGGATTGTTCCAGTATAGCAGATGGGAAATGCCCGGTGCGGCCATGTACAGTTTTATTGGCATAAGGGGAATAATGAACAACTGCTGGCAGCTTTGCACCTACGAAGACAAATTGTACGCTGTGACTTTGGACGGTCTTTTCCTTGTCGGCGACAGAAGGGCCGAGAAAGTTCTCGACGGTGCCTTCAACTCGATGAAACCTATGACTATCGGTGGCGAAGAATTGCTTTTGATTGGCGGACATTCGGGCTTGACGGTAGCCAGAGTTACCAATGGAAAATTAAAGGAAATAGGCAGGCTGAAGAATATGAGGCATAGGGTGCGTACAATTGCTCCCGACAATGACGGAAGCCTTTGGCTTGGTACCGACAGCGACGGCTTGTTCAGGGTGGAATTTGGCGATTCGCTCGACCTTGAGGCTATGGTGTCGGGCTACGGTGCTTCGGATGGACTTCCACCCGACTACGACTGGGTTGACGTGTATTCGACCAAGAAATTCGGACCAGTGTTTTCCACTTCGTTGGGACTCTTCCTGTACGACAAAGCAGAGAAAAAGTTCAAGATGGATTCGGCATATTTTGGTAACACCGCCATATACGGCACTCTCAGCGAGGATTCGTGCGGAAATATATGGTACAACTGCTCGTTTGCAGGTGCGTACGAGCGAGAGGTCGGTGTTCTCAGATTCGATGCCAACGGTGGCAAGCGTATGACTTCGGCGTTCTGCCAGATGAGGGAGTCGGTGGTTGAGACCATCTATCCCGAAGATGTTCGGAGTGCATACAAAGGCTTTCGGAAGCGACTACGGCATCATTCCGGAAGAAACGCCTATGGGCATAAAGATGATGTCAATAAATCTTCTTCAAATGTATGATTAGAAAGGTTGCAGTTGCAAACGACTCGATAATATATGTCTTCGACAACGACTATTCGCAGGACGTAAACTTTATGCACAAAATCAGGTATCTCGACAGGAAAATCAGGTTCGATGTGGCTGGTCTGGCATACAATACCTTTGGCGACACCGAATACCAGTTCAAACTCGAAGGCCTTGATGAAGACTGGTCGGAATGGACCACCGATTCGTACAAGGAGTACATAAGCCTTTCGGAAGGCGACTACAAGTTTATGGTGCGTTCGCGCAACGGATACGGGCAAATCAGCAATACTGCCGAATTCAGTTTCGAGGTAACGCCGCCTTATTATCGGTCAATATTGGCATATATCCTTTATTTCCTAAGTGTTGTCGTGATAGTTGTACTTATTGTCGCTTGGCGAAACATTGTGCATAGCCGCGAAAAATACCGCCTCGAGAAAATAGTGGAAATGCGAACCAACGAACTTGTTATGCAGAAGGAGCAGACCGAAAAACTTGTAAAGAAACTGCTTCCGCAGAATGCCGTTGACGAACTCCAGAAGCAGAAGTCGGGCAATGCCAAGTCGTGGAAATACGATATGGTCACGGTTCTATTTTCTGACATTCAAGGTTTTACCAAAATTGCAGCGACTACAAATCCCGAAGAACTTATAAAATACCTAAACGAACTGTTTGTCACTTTCGACAATATAATTGCAAAATACAACATCGAGAAAATCAAGACCATTGGCGATGCCTATATGTGTGCCGGCGGTATGCCAAACCGCGACGCTACCAATCCTGTGGAGGTTGTGCTGGCTGGTATGGAAATGCAAAGGGCATTGGCCGACTTCAACAAGAAGCACGACCTTAAGATGAATATGCGTCTCGGAATACATACCGGACCAGTTGTGGCAGGTGTGGTCGGTGCGCAGAAGATTGAGTACGACATGGTGAACATTGCAAGCCGTATGGAGTCGCACGGCAAGGTTGGTCGTGTCAACATTTCGGAGGAGACCTACCGTCGCGTAAAGGAATTTTTCAACTGCGAGAACCGTGGTCTTATGAATGTAAAGAACAAGGGCGAAATGGAAATGTACTTCGTGAACGGAATCCTTGAGGAACTTTCCGAAAACGGCGACGGCATTACACCAAACCATCTGTTCAATGTACGTAAACAGAGCCTCAATTTCTCGCTTATACAGGAAGAAATCCTTGAACAGATGCAGCGCGACCTTCCAAAGAACCTTTACTATCACAACCTAAAGCACACAACCGATGCCATCTACCGTGTTGCCGACATTGGCACCAAGGAGAATGTTTCGGAGGAAGACTTGCTGCTTCTGCGTTGTGCCGCATTGTTCCACGACAGCGGATTTATGGCAAGTTACGACAACAACGAGGAAATCGGTGCAAGATTAGCACATCAGACACTTGCAAGATATGATTTCTCACGCGAGCAGATTGATATCGTAAAGGGCATAATCAATGCTACTAAGGTTCCGCAGAATCCACACACCTTGCTCGAGGAAATTATGTGCGATGCCGACCTCGACTATCTTGGTCGTCCTATTTCGCAGAACCTGTTCCGCGAACTTTTCGAGCGCGGAAAGATTGACTCTATCGAGCAGTGGAACAAGATGCAGTACAAGTTCATCACCCAGCACCACTACTTTACCGAAACCGCCAAACGTAGCGGTGAACCTGGCAAACAGCAGGTGCTGAAGGAATTGAAGGAATTGATTTAGAAGTCTAACGGTCTATCAGGCTAATAGGCTTACGGTCTAACAGGCTAACAGGCTTACAGCCCATCGGTCTGCTTGACTGTTAGACAGGTCCTCTGTTAGACTTTTAGCCTGTTCTTCTGTCAGCCTTTCAGCCCTTCATATACTCCATCATGTCGAGGGTTAGGATAGTGTCCAGTTCTGCTTCGTGAGCCTTGTCGGTGCGAGTGAATGCTGTTGCAGCAACGCCTACGCTTGCTTCCTTCACTTCACGGATTTCAAGCACATCGAAGAATGACGATTTGAATTTTTCGCTGTCAAATACCGAACCTTCTGGAGCCTTTGCAGGACGTTCCAAAACGAGGAAACTGTAAGTGTCGTTTTCACGGCCTTTCCACATTTCTTCCTTGCTGATGTGTATATTCTCAAGATAAGCCACAACTGGATGAATTCCAGTGATATGAGTTTGCAGTTCGTTGAGGCAGAAGCCAGCGAAACGCAGAGGATTTATCTCAATCGGAATAGCCTTGCTGCCGTCGTAGCGGAACTCGATGTGCATCGGGAAGTTGCGCAGACCAATGACCTTGTTGGTGTTGACAAGGAAATCTGTGAAAGTCTTTTCGTACGCATCGTACAGAGCTTTGCTTGAGCAGTATAGGCGGTCGCTGGTGTCCGATTCGGATGCAAAGCGATGATGGTAGATGTTGAGGATAGCAGGAACGCCATCGGCATCGAAATAGGCATCTACTGCGTATTCTTCGCCATGTATGTATTCCTCAATGAGGAATTTTGCGGTACCTACGACAAATTCGGGGAACTGTGCGCTCGACTTTGCAAAATTCTTCTCGATGTCGGTCATTGCGTTTTTCCATTCAGCATCGTCGTGAACGACATATACGCCAACGCTCAGGAAACCTACCGATGGTTTCAGCACGAGCGGGAATTTCAAGCCTGCGGTGTCCATCTTCACAAGTTCCTTGATTTCGACTTCCTTGAAGAAGAAATCGGGGTACATATCGCTGCAGATACGACGGAAGGTTGCCTTGTTTTTCAAAAGTTCTATCTTATCGATAAGTTCCTTGTCCTTAAGGTGTTCCACAATCCAACCCAAGCCGTTTTCTGACATTGAGTACAGACGGTGGCGCTTGTGGTATTCGGCTACGAACTCATCGTCGGTGTAGAGGTTCAACTTGTAGCCACGACTTGCAAGCAATTCCGACATGCTGTTGCGAAGTACGGGCAGATTGTTCTTTATCGCTGTCTGTATCAGCGTTTCCGAAACGTATGGTTTTTCTAATATAAGCATTTGTCTATGTTTTTTGAGTTTGCAAAATTAACGAAATAGGATGAGTTGTAAAGCAAAACCTCCGAATAAAAGCACTAGTTAGTTCTGAGACGCGCAGACAGGACGCACAGACCGTCCATAGCCGACTGCCGTAAACCTAAAATCGTTCTTCCTAAATTCCTATTGGGCACAAACAGCGCGAACGGTAAACCCATAGTTGCGGTCGTAGTAGTAGTCCACGTCGTAACCGCCCGAACCGAAGCGGAGATACCACGCGCTGCCCGTACCGTCCGAGTAGAGCGAACTCGACCAGTAGTAGCCGAAGGAGCCGTCGAAGAAGAGACTGCTATCGTAGCGGTCGCCGGCAGCGGGCAGGAAAATGGAGTTGCCGTTAGGTCCAGTGAACAAGCGTCCGTTTACTCCGTTCCGAGTTATCCAAGTTACTGTGCAGTTGTTTTGCAACTCATTCATTTCATCGTAGGTAGGCATTCTCCAGCCTGCACCCCATTTGGCGGTGGCAGCGTCATCAGAGGCTTCGAGGGTTGTTAGATTATCGGTAAAACCGTTGTTGCCGTAGCTTGCGTCGTTGCAATACTTGGTAAGTGTAGTTGCTCTGCCGCTACAATATCTATATGTATCCCAGCCGTATGTCTCCTTAGTCGTAGTTTCTCCCCAAGCAAAGTAATCGCCATAGCCCTCGGGAGTGGTTGCGCCTACATTGCAGGTTGCCCAGAGCAGTCCGCTTGGAAGACCGAGGTCGACATAGCCTTGCCACTGCGCATACAAGGTAATGCTTTCTTCTATTATTATTTCCTGTCTTTCTGTATATCCAGTACCAGAGCCATCCTGTGCGCTGTTCCAACCTATAAATTCGTGATTTTCCAAAGTAAACGAATTTGCAGACAATGCCTGTGCCGTACCAACCGTAAATGTCTGCGGTGCCATTTCGCCAGTTCCACCGTTGGCATCGAAAGTTACCGTTACGGTATTGAACGCCAGTTGAAACCCGAACCTCGCCGCGACATTGTTCGTGAACTCAAAAAACGTGGAA
>CAJOEG010000240.1 GCA_905233405.1 uncultured Bacteroidales bacterium
TCTTTCTGTAATTAATTTATAATAAGCCCGTTGCATAGTATTAAGAATTTTACTCAATAGACTGAGTTATTTTACTCAATGCATTGAGTAGTTTTTTTTGCACCGCAAAATAATTGCTTTTATTTGATATATGCAAGAAATAAAAGAGACAAATTTTTCAAGTATTTCGTTTTCAATTCTTCACTGCCCTAATCGACAATCCGCAGTTGCGGTAGGTAAGTTTTTCCTCGCAGTCGTCAGCACCGAAGAAAACGCCCCACGCACGGCAAGGAACATCGGTATAGAGCGAACAAGTCCAGTAAATGCCGTACGAACCGTTGTAGTTGTGTTCGCTTCCGCTTTGGTATCCTGCTGCCGGCAGGAAGATGGAGTTTCCGTTAGGTCCCGTAAACTGCCGTCCGCCAACGCCGTTAATCGTTGTCCAAACAATGGTGCATGAACTCATCAGTTCGCTCATTTCCTCGTAGGTCGGTATGCGCCAGTCGCTTCCCCAGTTGGCTGTGGCGGCATCGTCGGTTGGTTCAAGTAGGGTAAGGTTGTCGGTAAAACCATTGTTGCCGAACTGCGGGTCGCTGCAATATTTTGTCAGCCTCGGATTGTTCCACGATGTGCCCTCGGCATACTTGTAGCTTTCCCAAGTGTATGCGCCTTTTTCGGCAATTTCGCCCCAAGCGAAAAAGTTGCCATATTCTTCTGGATTGTTAGCACCGATGTTGTAGGTCGCCCATTTAGTTCCCGACGGCAACCCAAGGTCAACCCAGGAGTGCTCGGTCAAGTCGGGTAGGGTAATCCACTGTGCATATAGCGTAGTATTGGCAGAAATCGTAGTTTCCTGCGAGTCGGAATAAGTCCTGCCCGAACCGTCGGAGGCGGTATTCCAACTTACAAAGCCATAGTTCTCGCGTATGAACTCATTGGCAGATAATGACTGTGCAATGCCAACCGTAAACGGTTGCGGCTGCATTTCTCCCACACCGCCATTGGCATCGAATGTAACATACACGGTTGCTCCGATTCCGCCTGTCGTATCCGCATTGGCAGTCCACTGTGCAAAAAGTGTAATATCCGAAACGGGTCTTATCTTTTGTCCGTCGGTATATGGCGTTCCATTGCCGTCGCTCATAGTGTTCCAACCCGAAAAGTTATAGTCGTCACGCACGAACGCATTGGAAGACAGTTCTTTCTCCTCACCATCGGCAAAAACTTGCGGTTGCATAGTGCCGCTTCCGCCGTTGGAATTGAAAAACACAGTATATGTTATCTTGTCCTTGCATCCTGTTGCCAGCAGAACCGTTACCAGAACCAATACCGGCAAAATGTATAACTTACGTTTCATAATTTTACATTATAAATTCCTTATATGCAAAAATATGACATTGCGGTTATTCCCTCCAATCACAACTTTTGGTTAAATACTGCCGTTCTTTTCATCATTTTTGGGGATTGTGCGCCCATATCAACGGCTATACTTTTGCGAATCCAAAGTTAATTAACATTTATTACACTAACGAAAATAAAAGAATGATGAAAAAAGTTTTACTATCGTTGATTATGATTGCGGTGACATATACATTTTATGCACAAGACATACACCGCGACCAATGTGAAAAAGCGTTGCCCTACACCGAAGATTTTGAAAACCTTGAATCCTACGACAATGCTATTTTCCCAGAATGTTGGAGCAAGATATTCTCGTACCAGTCTGGTATGGAATACGACTGCCCGACAATTTCTCCGACAGGTGCCGACAATAGTTCGGGAAGCCTTTTCTTTATGCTTCAGGGGCCGACCTCGCAGTTTGCAATATCGCCAAAGATTGACCCGACAGTGCCAATAAGCAGCACAACCGTAAAATTAAGGTACAAATCGACCAAAACCACCGAGGTGGGCTTGATTCTGGGCGTAATGTCCGACCCGACCGACACGCTCACATTTGTTGCAATCGACACCATCCATAGGGTAGGAGCAACAAGCACTTGGGAACTTAAGGAAATTAATATGGCAACATACTCGGGCGAAGGTCACTACATTGCACTATGGCTTTGTGGCAGAGCTTGTTCGGCTGCTTATCCGTCGTGCTTCGTCGATAATTTTGCGGTAGAAATGTCGGCTTCGTGTACCGCACCGGTGCAGATTGCAGCAAGCGTCAACAACGACGAAGCTACAATCTCGTGGACACCCACCGGCAATACCACTGCCGTACGCCTTTACTACAAGGCTTCGGACGAAGAAACATACCAGAGCGTAGATATTTCCGCTGGTACAAATCAGTACACAATCGAAGGTCTTAGCCTTGCAACAAATTACGAGTATTATCTTGTAACAATCTGCGGCGATGACGAGTCGCAACCATCGGCAACAGCCACATTCTCGACACCTTGTGAAGAAATCACCGAGTTCCCGTGGACGGAAGACTTTGAAAACGGACTTATGTGCTGGTCGTTGGATGGTTCGGCAAACGCAGTCAACTGGACAATCAGCACCAATCCGG
>CAJOEG010000241.1:0-2114 GCA_905233405.1 uncultured Bacteroidales bacterium
GACTGTGCTCATTTGCCTTTCGATGACAATACTTTCGATGCCGTAACCTGTGGCTACGGAGTGCGCAATTTCGCCGAACTTGACCGAAGTCTTACTGAAATTTTTCGTGTACTGAAACCTGGCGGACAACTGCGCATTCTCGAGTTTACATATCCGACAAACAGGTTGGTGCGCTTCTTCTACGATTTCTATTTCACGCGCATTGTTCCGCGCATTGGGAAACGTCTTACCGACAACGGCGAAGCCTTCGTGTATTTCATGCAAAGTGTGAAGAGTTTCGCCAAGGGACGCGATTTCGTTGCCATTCTCGAAAGGAACGGCTTTTCTGATACGAGTTTTAAGAGTCAAACATTTGGAATTTCAACATTATACAAAGGATGCAAAAGATAAAGCTTTGGTTTGGCGTTTGTCGCCCTTATTCGCTGTTTGTGTCGGCTAGTCCGGTAATTGCTGGTCTGCTGGCGTTCGGACAAGTTCTCGATATTCCTACGGCTGTGGTTACCTTGCTGTGTGCCATGTCGTTGCAGGTGTTTTCAAATCTTGTGAACGACTACTACGATTTTGTCCGCGGTTGCGACAAGGCTGGACGTTCCGGTCCGCAACGTCCTCTCGCCGAAGGAATTGTAAACGAAAAGCAGATGCGAACAGCCTGCATAATCGCCTTGTCGGTGGCATTGCTGCTTGGTGCTTACCTTGTTTGGGTAGGCGGCTGGGTGATTCTGCTTGTTGGTGTGCTGTCGGCTCTTTTTGCCTGGCTTTATACTGCAACGCGCTTCTCACTGGCTTATCTAGGCATTGCCGACATTATTTGCTTTTTGTTCTATGGACCAGTAGCTTCGGCAGGAACTGTTTTCTTGCAGTGCCACGAGTTTTCGCTTGCTGCGTTTTATGCAGGATGCGCCTGCGGTTGCATTGCGGTTTGTGTGCTGGCATCCAACAATATACGCGACATCGAAGATGATCGTGCTGTTGGCAAGCGAACTTTCCCTGTGCGTTTCGGAAAGACAGCTGCGTTGGTCGGTGTTGCGTTGATACTTCTGGCTTCGGTGGCTTTTGCTGTGCTTGGCTTCAGAACGTTGTGGCTGTTGGTTTTGTCGGTTCCGGCAGTGCTTCTATATGTGTTGCTGGTAAAGGCCGAAGGCAAGAAGTACAACAAATGTCTGTTCCGTTTTGTGCTGCTCGATGCGGTTTTCGTCGTGGCGTTCGGGTTGACTTTTTTACTATAATTTGTGAATTTTTTTCGAAATTGCTTGTCAGTCTAAAAACTTTAATTACCTTTGTGCCACCTTGTTAATAATTTTGAGATATGAGATTTACGGAACATGCATTCAAATCGTCGGATGGCGCAAAAATATTTTACCGCAGGTTTTTGCCCGATGGTGAAACAAAAGCAATACTGCAGATATTTCATGGAATGGCGGAACATTCGGCCCGCTATGCCGATTTTGCTAAATTTTTGACCGACAACGGAATTGCAGTCTATGTGAGCGACCATCGTGGACATGGAAGGACCATAACCGACATGAAAGACTATGGCGTGTGGCCGCATCGCGACGAGTGGTGGCGTATAATCGCCGATCTAAAGCAACTGAAAGATATTGCAACTGACGAAAATCCGAATCTTCCCTATTATGTGTTGGGACATAGCATGGGTTCGTTCTTGGCTCGTACATTCATAACAAGGTATAGCACCGAGATTTCGGGTGTAATAATCAGCGGTACGGGCACCAATCCGACAGCAGTTCTGCAAAACTGTCCATCTTCATAAAGACGCACTCGTTATCCTGTTTTTTCAGACTTCCCTCCTGCAGCATTTCCCGGATCTTTGCACATAAGAGCAAAACAGCCTCCGGGAGCATTACCAGTGGCTTTCGCGCGACGATGTACAGGTGAAGAAGTACATTGCCGATGATCTTTGTGGCGGTTTGTTCTCCAATTCGTTCTACCGTGGATTTTTCAAAGGCTTGATTTACATAAACAAGCGCTCGTCGGGTGCAATGATAAACAAGAACCTGAAGATGTTCTTCGTTTCGGGCGAAAAAGACCCTGTAGGAAATTGCGGACGAGGTGTAGAGGAGGCTGTGGAATTTTATCGCGACCAGCGCATTGCCAAC
>CAJOEG010000241.1:2159-2973 GCA_905233405.1 uncultured Bacteroidales bacterium
GAAATCAATAAGGAAGAAGTTTACAATGATTTGCTGAACTGGATAATGGACAACTAGTAGCAACGTCGCTAACGATTGTTGAAATCTTTGCCCGATTCTCTTTCCACCACCATTTATATTTTCTGTAATTTTGCCGAAAATTTTATTCGATGAAAAAGTACATTCTATCGTTTGACCAGGGAACTACTAGTTCTCGTGCCATATTGTTCGACAAGAAGTTCAACATTGTAGGCATCGAACAGCAGGAGACTACGCAATATTTTCCAAAGCCAGGCTGGGTTGAGCAGGATGCCAACGAAATATACCGCAACCAGATAGCTACGGCACGCCAGCTTATAAACAAGTGTGGCATTTCGTTTTCGGATGTAGCAGCCATTGGAATTACCAACCAGCGCGAAACAACAGTAGTATGGAACCGCAACACAGGCAAGCCAATATACAATGCCATAATCTGGCAGGACAAGCGCACCGAGGACCTTTGCTCAAAAATCAAGAAAAAGGATTTCGGCAAGTACATAAATGCCGTTACTGGTCTTGTGGTCGATTCGTACTTTTCGGCAACAAAACTGAAATGGATTCTCGACAATGTTCCAAATGCCCGCGAAATGGCTCGTCGTGGTGACTTGCTTTTTGGAACTATCGACACTTGGCTTATCTGGAGGCTCACAAGCGGAAAGTACCACGTTACAGACTGTTCAAACGCTTCGCGTACTATGATGTTCAATATCAAGACGCAGGAGTGGGACGAGAATATTCTCGACGAGTTTGATATTCCACTAAAAATGCTTCCGAATGTTGTTGATTCGTCGTGTGA
>CAJOEG010000241.1:2989-6346 GCA_905233405.1 uncultured Bacteroidales bacterium
CGATGCCGAAATTCCAATCTGCGGTATTGCAGGCGACCAGCAGGCTGCACTTTTCGGTCAGGCTTGCTACGAAGAAGGCTCTGTAAAGAACACCTATGGTACAGGTTGTTTCCTTCTTATGAATACAGGCATCAAGGAAGTGCGTAGCGAGTGCGGACTTGTCACCACAATTGCTTGGCGCATAGGAGGCAAGGTTTCGTATGCCCTCGAGGGAAGTGTCTTTGTGGCTGGCGCAGCATTAAAATGGTTGCGCGACAAGATGGGGCTTATCAAGACCGCTGCCGAAACCGAATCTATTGCAATGTCGGTAAGTGATACCAATGGCGTGTACTTTGTGCCTGCGTTTGCCGGACTTGGTGCTCCGTACTGGAATATGAACGTTCGTGGCAGCATAAGCGGTATAACCGGTGGAGTTACATACAAGCATATTGTACGTGCCGCACTCGAAGCAATGGCCTACCAGACAAAGGATGTGCTCGATGCAATGGAAAAGGATTCGGGAATCAAGATTACGGCTCTTAATGTGGATGGTGGCGCTTCGGTTAACAATTTTCTTATGCAGTTCCAGTCCGACATTTTGCAGATTGATGTGCAGAGACCGAAGATTGTAGAATCGACATCACTTGGAGCTGCCTACCTTGCCGCGCTTGCAATTGGATGGTGTACGATGAAAGATTTGACTTCGACACGAGAACTTGAACATACGTTCTCACCCACGATGAAACCGAAGGATGCCAAGGATAAGTACAGCGGCTGGTGCAAGGCTGTTGCCGACCTTGAAAGAAATTGCGAAAAGTAGATACAAAAAAAGCGGATGAAAATCCGCTTTTTTATTTTAATATGAAATGCTGTTATTCAGCTTTTTCTTCCTTAGCTTCAGCTTCGGCAGCTTCCTTTTCGGCTTTTGCCTTTTCTTCCAAGTATTCCTTTATAGATTCCTCGGTGATGATGCCTTTTTCTACCAAGAGGTTGTACCATGAAACAATCTTCTTGATGTCGGACATATATACCTTTTCCTTTTCGTAGTTGGGGAGAACCTTCTCGAAGAACGCAGCGAGTTCGGTATTTGCCGACTTTGCTGTTACATCGGTAATGGCACCTTTGTACTGGTTGAAAATGTTTACAAAGACATCCTTCAATGGAGTGTCGTCATCGTATGTGTAAACGGTAATGTCTTCAAGTGTGCTTATGCGTGATGTTGAGAATGCCGGCATACGCTTGCCAGTGATTAACGATTCAACAATGACACTGGTGTTTTTTCTCGATACAAGCTTCAATAGTCCGGGCTGTCCAGCTATTGACAAAATTCCTTCTAAAAACATAATTTCAATATCATTTAAAATTTGGAGTGCAAAAGTAGTGTATCAATTTTTAAAACAAAGAAATTTTTTGCGCGTTTTTTTAACAGATGTTTTTTGTTTTTTCACCATTTCCTTTTCCGTTGTACGTGACTTTCTTTTCAATATTCTGTCAATAAGCGGATTATACTGTAAAATGCACTATGGTTAATGCTATTCCAATCCGAACAATCTATAGAACTTGTCAAGTTTGTAGTCCTTGGTTACGCCAATCATTTCTTCCCAAAGTGAATCTGGAATCGGAACTCCGTTTTCGCGACGCTTGAGGAAATTTTCGTATTCCTTTTCGCCCGCAGTGTATATTCTGTCGTGTCCTGGCATCTTTTGTGAATTGCGAAGGTCGCGGAGGAGGTTGCCTGCATTCTTCTTGAAAACATCAAGGTCCTGGAATGTTTCAACATTTATTGCAATGAAGAAATGTCCGAGACGGTAAGGTTTCTTGTTGCCGTTTTCGTCGAGACCGGTGAGTGCCTTCATATAACCGCCGCACTGCAGTGCCGACGATAATATTTCAACGACAGTTGCGTAGCCATAACCCTTGTAACCTGCTGTTTCTTCGCCGATTCCACCGAGAGGAGCAAGTGCAGCCTTGCCTTTTACAAGGTCGTCGAGAACTTCCACCGAGTTGGTCTTGGAGTTGCCTTCGCGGTCGATGCACCAGCCTTTGGGCAGGTCTTTGCCGACTTTGGCGTAGTATTCGAATTTTCCACGCTGGCTTACCGATGTTGCGCAGTCGAGGAAGAACGGAAATTCTTCGTCGGTGGGGATTACGAATGTAAGCGGGTTGGTGCCGAGCATATTTTCAACACCAAAAGTCGGAGCAATAGATGGACGGGCGTTTGTGCCAGTAAGACCAATCATTCCTTCGCGTGCTGCCATAAGTCCGTAGTAACCAGCAATTCCGTAGTGAGAACTATTGCGTACTGCTACCATACCCATACCGAATTTCTTTGCCTTGTCGATTGCCATTTGCATAGCCTGTTTCGAGACTACGTGTCCCATACCGTTGTTGGCGTCGAGTAGGGCAGTGGTCGGACTTTCGCGTAGAATGTCAACCTTGGTAACCGGGTTTACTATTCCTGCCTTGATTCTATCCAAATATATAGGCTTTAGTCGGTTGATGCCGGTTGATGCCGTGAGAGTCGATTCCGAGCTTGTCGGCTTCGAGAAGGACGTCGGCTATAATTTCAGCGTCATTTTCGGGAACACCTGCTTTTTTCAGCGATTCTACACTGAAAAGGTGCAATGTATCAAAATCTAAATGTCTCATTTCCTGTAAATTTTATTTTTGCAAAAGTACCGATAAATAGATGAGGAAAAACGCTGTCGCAAAACTTTTGTCAACAATGCGGTGTTTGAAGTAGAAGGACTCACAGTCTGACAGTCTCACAGGCCGACAGGCTTGCAGTCGAACGGTCGAACAGTCTTACAGTCTTACAGGCTCACGGTCTTGCAGTCTTGCCGTCTTATTGTTTGGCTGTTAGACTGCGCTTCTGTTAGCCAGTTAGCCTCATTAATCGTTTGCAAATTCTTTTATCATCTTCCTGTAGTTGGAGAAAATGGTGGCTCTTGAAACAAATCCGACGTATTTTCCCTTGTCGATGACGACTATGTTGTAGTTGTTGGAATTTTCAAAAAGTTCGGCGGCTTCCTGTACGCTCATGCCGTATTCGATGGTTGTAGAAGGGTAGAACATCAGGTCTTTCACCTTGGTGGTGTCGTACATTTCTGTCTTGAAAATCAAATGCTTTATCTGGTCGAGCCAAACTAAACCCTTGAAATTGTTTTCCGAATCGACCACAACGTAGATTGTTCGCGTAGAGTGCGAAATTACTTTGGTAAGGTCGCGCAGGGTGGCGTCTTCGTGTATGGTCAGGAAGTTGCGCTCGATGTACTGCTCCAACTTCATCATTGCAAGCATATTGCGGTCGGCATTGTGGGTGAGGAGTTCGCCACGCTTTGCCAGAAGAATGGTGTAAACCGAGTTTGGCATTGCCGC
>CAJOEG010000242.1 GCA_905233405.1 uncultured Bacteroidales bacterium
GACAACATTCCTGTATCACGCAGCAATGTTTCTCAGATAAAAGAGGTTATCAAGAATATTTGAAACTCATGCCCTACAGGTCTTTTAGGTCTTTGCTGCTTCTCAGCCAAAGGGGCAAAAAAGACCGCCACGACGGACGGCCTATAATATAAATAATGTAGAGAAACAAAGAGCGGGAACCGAGGCCGAGGATGTCGGCGGGGGTTCCCGCTCTTGGACTAATCACTAATGATTCAATATGTCTTGAGTCTGATACTCGAATCGCTCATTTATTTCTTCTATCCAAAACGACTTCCGCATTCTTGTATAACGAAGGGATGTCGTAATAATGTATTCGGAACTTGGTGCCGTGATTGTGGCCGGTTCGTGCATCGAAGTCAACATAAACCTTGCCTTGACGGATAGCATCAATAAACTTGTCTTGGTCGAACTGAGACAGTTTCAAAACGTAGTTATAGAGGAAGTAGTTCTCGCGCTTGCGGTTTTTGACTTCAATCTTTTGGTCGGCTTGAACGTAGAAGCAGTTTGTGAGTTTCACGCCAGCCTTATGGAATAGGTCATCAAATCCCCAATACGGTGCGACATCAAAATTGTTCAAGTGACCAACACGTTCTTCTACGCTGTCAGCCGTTTATGTTCAAATAATTCATTAGTTTCAAACTCTTATGGAGTTGCATTTGGATAACGAACTTGAAGCCTTCGGGAGTCAGATAAACGCTTGTGTCAGTCTTGGCAAGCAAGCCAAGGTCAATGGCGTAGTTCGAATACATCTTGGCTCCGTACATTTTTGCTCTTGCAGCCTGCCACTCTGTTGACTTGCCAGAATAAACAGCAAAGAATTGCTCCAACTGTTCGAGTGGGACGGGATAGGAAGTCTTGGAGAGGGTAAAGACGCACTCGACCATCGAAGCGATGCCAAGATTAATGCAAGAATTGTAGGGATTTTGCATCACGTATTCTTTGAGGATTTTGGCTTGCTCTTCGCTGAGACTTTCGTCGAGATACCTGTCCTTTGCATCTACATATTGCTCGCCCAACTTTGTCAAGGCTATGTAATCGCCTTTCGACGACCAATTCAGCAGGCCCAGTTCGTCAGCGAAACGTATTTTGTTGTAGAGTGTCTTCGGAGAGCCGCCTACGATGCTTCGCAATTCGCTAATGGAGTTGGTCTCGCTAAGTCTGTAGATGAACTTATTGATAAGGTGAATATTCCATATGCCAACATCGACGGGCTTTAATTCCGAGAATGTCGTAATGGGGCGGAGTCGTTCACTATAGAAGAAGTTCAGAATCTCTTCAGGATTGTATTCCTGTAGAATGATTCCCTTGGCTTCGATTTCTGCACGGTTGCTGTTGCTTGTCTGCGGCATGAGCAGAAAGGGGACGATATCGCCATTGATGAGTTTTCCTTGCTTTTGGAAAAGCAGCAAGTCGTTTTTGTAGTCGAGTACTTGCTTGATGAAGCGCTTTTGGAAACTCGCAACCTTTAACTCAATAAGAAACAAGTCCTTCTGATACGTATAAAGCATATCGAGCCTGCCCGACGGTATGATTATCTGTCGACCGATGAGCCTTGGTTCCTCGTCCAATCCAAATGTCTTTTGCATCAGCGAAGGCGAACTCACCAGAATGTCCTCTATTTGCTTTTCTCGTATCTCCATTATTCTTCGATATAAGGATAGAATTCTTGTGCCGTACATATGCCTCTTTCTACGAGTTGAGCTTGAAAAGCATCCCGTATTTCAGCAATGGCTTCAATGTTCCATTCCATTTCCTTATTGGACGGAATCAGTTCGTTAATCAAATTATATATCGCATTGTCAACGAAATCCTGTCTCTCTATCTGTTGTGCTGTCAGTGCCATAATTGTTTGTGGTTATAGAAGATGGCTCCATCATCCTTGATGATGCGGACGAGTTCCATCAGGACCTCATGCTGCCACCTCGCATATTCCTCGGCGGGCATGCAGTCGTCGTAGTTCTCATAGCCGTCTATAAGAGCGGCGTTGGCCCATTTTCCACCACGTCCGTCCTTCATACCGTTGCCAGTTGAATTTTTCAGATTGTACGGCGGCGAAGTCACGACAACATCAATGCTGTTGTCCGGCAACTTCTTCAAAACGTCCATACAATCGGCGTTGATGATTTTGTTCAGATATTCTTCTAACATTGTAAATCGATTTACGCCTGCAAAATTACATAAATTCTTCCGAAAACTGGCGATTATAGACAAAAATATTAAATTTTTGTGCATTTATGGTATCGTTTTGCGCATTATTGCAAGAAAATGACTAACTTTGCCATCGGGTTCTTTGAAATCGATGTCGGATGATGTGCCAAGGATTGTTGACGGACGCGCAAGGGGCTTGCAAACGCCACGGAGAAAACGGATAGCCTCGCAATGGGCTTGCGGACTTTCCGAAATGGAACGGGGCGAAATACAAGGGGCTTGCAAGCGTCCCGAAAAGTGTTG
>CAJOEG010000243.1 GCA_905233405.1 uncultured Bacteroidales bacterium
CTGGTCGCTTCGCAACTTTGGGCACTACGAGGAAGCAAAGGACACCTACATTGAAGCCGCACAAATGGACAGCGTTTCGTACTGGACATTCCTTGCATACACCGACCTCGGCGACATGTACAGCAACATAAGCCTCGAACCAGACCGATACAGCACGGCAATTAATTACTACTCGAATGCCATTGCTTGCGATACAACAGCTTTTGAAACAATAACAAAGCGTGGTGATGCATACGCACAAAACAAGCAATATTCGCTTGCCGAAGCCGACTACCGCAAGGCTCTGAAACTTGAAACCAACTACGAACCGGCTATTGATGGGCTAAATCGGATTGCAGGAAAACACTAAATCGCGATGAAAGCGAAATCAGCCATATTTTATATTGCAATTGCGTTGTTATCAACATTGTGCAGTTGTAATTCCAACGGACAAGCCAACAATAATTCCGACAAGCAAATCTCAGATTCTGTGGTTCAGCAACAACCACGCGAAGCAAAACTGACTTTGGTCGGCGACTTCCTGTTCGAAGCACCATTTTTCACGGCAGTCGATAACGGCTACGACAGAAACATGTACTTTTCACTTGTAAAAAAATACTTCGAGGATGACGACATTTCTGTCGGCAATATGGAAGTCGTAATCGGCAACGACCAAATGAAAGTCAGCGGCGATAACTACAACTTCTGTGCACCGCGCTACATTGGCGAACTGGTTGCATCGCTCGATATGCAAGTGCTGTCAACAGCCAACAACCACACATTCGACAGAAGCATCGAAGGCATAAATTCCACACTTGACTTCTTCGACGGCACCGACATTGTTACCGTTGGAACTTATCGTAGCCAGCAAGACCGCGAAACACCTAGAATCGTTGAAAAGAACGGCATAAAGTTCGGATTTTTGGCATACACGCTAAGCACAAACCAAATTGTACCCCAGCAATACAGAAATCTCGTCGGGTTGTACCGAAACCCAGAAACGCGTAAAGTTACCGACGAATACAAAACGTTGGTTGCCAACGAAATGTCAGTGCTTAGACCACAGGTTGATGTGCTTGTCGTGATGATGCACTGGGGAACAGAATTTACATTTGAGCCGAACAGCGAGCAAAAGGAAATGGCAAAATTCCTCAACGAAAATGGTGCTGACATCGTGTATGGCAGTCACTCTCACTCGGTACAACCAATTGAAATTATAGGCAACGACCACAAGACGCTTGTCTATTATTCACTTGGCAACTTCGCCTCTCAGGATGACGACATTGCCCGCACTCCCAAAGGACAGGAAACATTCGACAATGCTTATCAGGTAGGACTTTTGTCGCAGTTCAAGGTTAAGCTCGACAATGGCAAGTTGGATTTTTCCGACATCACCAACCATCTAATTGTAAATCACCTAAACTACGATATGAAAAAGTTTACACTAGTACCGTTTGAGCAGTACGACGAGTTCTACGAAAAGACACACTACCGCTATAATCTTGGTTTCAACAGGGAGTTTATCAATGGTCTGTATGATGTGCTGAATAAGGAGTTGAAGTAATTTTACAGACTACAAGATTTTTTGTTTACTGCTCGCAGAATCGGATTTTTTATATAATTTTGCAAAATTCTAATTCAGGTTAATAACGATATTAAATATGAATACCAGCAAAGTAGGTCTCGACTTCGAAAAAGTTGAATACGCAAGAGGAAAAGCAAGAGAAATAGCCAACCAAGTACAGGATTTCGTTGAAAACTACACCACTGTGGCTGTAGAAAGAACATTGTGCCGTTTGCTCGGCATAGATGGCATCGACAGCAACGATGTTCCGCTGCCCAATGTTGTAGTTGAGGAGCTTAAGGCAAAAGGTGTACTGAACCAAGGCGTAATGTTCTACATAGGCAACGCAATGGTTGAAACAAAATTGTCGGCACAAGAAATTGCAGAACAGATTTCCGTCGGCAAGCTTGATATTTCTAAACTTCCTATTCACCCAATGGAAGAAATCAAAAAAGCCCTCGAGCCGACAATCAATAAGACTATAGAAAAAATCAGAGGCAACCGTCTACGTCGCGAAAACTACATCAACACCATTGGCGAAGGCAGCAAACCATACTTATATATAATTGTTGCAACTGGTAACATATACGAGGATGTTGTTCAGGCACAGGCAGGTGCACGTCAAGGTGCCGACATAATTGCCGTTATCAGGACTACAGGACAGAGCCTTCTCGACTATGTACCATACGGTGCAACAACCGAAGGTTTCGGTGGAACATTCGCAACCCAGGAAAACTTCCGCATAATGCGTAAAGCTCTCGACGAGGTTGGCGAAGAAGTTGGACGCTATATCCGCCTCTGCAACTACTGCTCTGGTCTATGTATGCCCGAAATCGCTGCAATGGGTGCTCTCGAAGGTCTCGATGTTATGCTTAACGATGCTCTCTACGGCATTCTTTTCCGCGACACTTCTCACCGCGCGTG
>CAJOEG010000244.1 GCA_905233405.1 uncultured Bacteroidales bacterium
GTCATTGTCCTGCCTTCAACCATTTGATAGTAATGATTAAGTCGGGTGTTATTGGTCAAGTGGTAGATGTTGAGGCTTCTCTCTCAAAGCTTTGGGATGATGACCTGACGCTCCGCGAGTTTGATTCTAAGCAAGCTGGCGGCTCGATGTACGAGTTAGGCAGTTACCCGCTGTTGCCCATACTGAAACTCTGTGGCACTGACTACGAGAATCTGAATCTTTATTCGCGCATGAAAGATGGCGTGGATATGTACACCAAGGGCGTGTTCCGCTATCAGAATGCGGTATGCTCATTCAAGGTGGGTCTTGGTGTAAAGACCGAAGGCAACCTGATTATATCGGGCACAAAAGGCTATGCTTACGTACCTGCCCCTTGGTGGAAGACAGACTATTTTGAGCTGCGCTACGAAGACCAGAACAAGATTAAACGGTATGTCACCGAAGTGGTCGCAAACGAAGCATTCTGCCTGAATAAGCAGGATAAGGTCGATGCAGCTTAAAAAGAGTTACAGTCAATATGAAACTTGTCCAAAACATAGTGGCAAAGGAAATAATTGATGCTATTCCTACGACAGTGCAACTTAGGAGGTCTTTTATCAAAAAACAATTAAGCCCTTTGAGAGATTGTCTGGCTTTTTGTGAAAGTCTTGGCGTATATGTGAAGATTGAGAATAAAAGCATTAACGAGATTGCAGAAAATGCTTCAGTTTCAATAAATTCTACAATGGCGGCACTTAACTTGTTGAATCTTGTCAAAAATGCTGAATTTGAAAGATTTTATGTTCCAACATCAAATACGCAGACTAATAAATTCGGAGCAGTTTTTATGATTGGACTCAAAGCTCTACTAATCGGATATGGCAAGGCTAAGATATTAGTTGCAGCAACTGAACACAGGGGCGTTTTGTATTATTCTGTTACAATTCCTCCATAAAATAAAGCACGGATTAACCGTGCTTTGTTTAGCAATGCGGCTGGAATACACGTTCCGCGCAACTCACAATGCTAATCAATGCAAACTTACATAAAAATTATTGATTTTTATGCCAGTATAATAAAGAAAATTTGGCGTTGATAGTCAATATATTATAATTTTTCTTTAGAGGAAATTAAGAAATGACAATGAAAAATATTGCTTTTGCAAAGTTGTTAAAAAGTTTTTGCAACAATGGGTACAAAGACGAAAAATTGAAATTATTTTTGTACGTTAAACGTAAATGACAATGATAACACTCAAAAAAGGCGACAAAGCGCCGTCGTTCAGCGGAAAGAACCAGAACGACGAACTGATAGGCAGCGAAATGCTTGCCGGCAAAAAATATATACTTTACTTCTATCCGAAGGACAGCACCCCCGGATGCACAGCCGAAGCCTGCGATCTGCGCGACAACTACAACTTCTGGATGAAACGCGGCTATACAATAATCGGTGTAAGCACCGACTCGGTAGCAAGCCACAAGAAGTTCATCGAGAAGAATTCGCTTCCTTTCGACCTTATCAGCGACAGCGACAAGGTGATTGTAAATGCATTTGGAGTATGGGACAAGAAGAAAATGGCTGGTCGAGAATACTACGGTATTTTGCGTACAACATTCATTGTCAACGAGAATGGAATCATTGACGAAGTGTTTACAAAAGTTGATACAAAGAATCACACAGAACAGATAATCAAAGTATTAGAATAAAAAAATTACAGATATGGCAGAAACACCAGAAGAAATCAGAAAAGAAAAGCTGAAAGCAGTTCAGCTTGCAATGGGGAAAATAGAAAAGGACTACGGTAAAGGTTCTATAATGATGCTTGGCGCACAAGTAGTTGAAAATGTGCCAGTAATAAAGTCAGGTTCGATTGCTCTTGACGCTGCTCTTGGCGTTGGTGGTTATCCTCGCGGACGAGTTATTGAGATTTACGGTCCTGAATCATCAGGTAAGACGACCTTGGCAATTCACGCAATCGCTGAGGCACAGAAAAACGGTGGCATCGCAGCAATAATTGATGCAGAACACGCATTCGACCGCTTCTATGCCGAAAAACTTGGCGTTGACATCGACAACCTTATCATCTCGCAGCCCGACAACGGCGAACAGGCACTCGAAATTGCCGATAACCTTATCCGTTCGGGAGCAATCGACATCATTGTAATTGACTCGGTTGCAGCTCTTACACCAAAAGCCGAAATAGAAGGAGAAATGGGCGACTCGAAGATGGGGCTTCAGGCTCGACTGATGTCGCAGGCATTACGCAAACTCACCGCGACAATCAACAAGACACAGACTTGCTGCATCTTCATCAACCAGTTGCGTGAAAAAATCGGCGTTATGTTCGGCAATCCCGAGACAACCACCGGTGGTAACGCACTGAAATTCTATGCTTCAATCCGCCTCGACATTCGTCGCACCGGTCAACTTAAGGATGGCGACACCGTTATCGGAAATCGCACCAAGGTAAAAGTTGTAAAGAACAAGGTTGCTCCGCCATTCAAGCAGGCAGAATTCGACATTCTTTACGGCGAAGGAATCTCGAAAACCGGCGAAATCATCGATATGGCTGTTGAACTTGAAATCATAAAGAAGAGCGGTTCGTGGTTCAGTTACGGAGAAACCAAGCTTGGACAGGGCCGCGACACTGTAAAGCAACTTATCGAGGACAACCCAGAAATGAGAGAGGAAATCGAAAACAAGATTAGGGAAAAGATTTCTGCAAAATAATGAAACATTATTTGTATTTAATTCTGCTACTTGCATTTACGCTGCTTGCATACTCGTGCAATGAAGGTGGAAATGGCGATGGCGGAGAAATTACAGAACCGAAGACTTTGGACGACAGCATACAGATGCTGTCGGACCAAATTCGGCAAAATCCCCACGATGCGGCATTGTTCGTACAGCGTTCCGACTTGCAATTCATCAACGGCAACCTCGACGAAGCCATAAACGATATGGAAATCGCAATGAAGGTCGATTCTACGAAACCGCCATATTACAGCAAGTTAGCAAGTCTTTATATGCTCAAGGCAAATGGTTCGGAAAAGGCGAAGGAAGTGCTCAACAAATGCATAAACCGCTATCCGTCGTATCCGCAGGCACATATCGATCTTGCAAAGATTTTCCTTTATGTCGGAATGTTCCAGGATGCAATGCAGGAAATACAATTCCTCATCCTGTTGTAGGCGAGTTCGGATCTGCTAGAGTTTTGCTCAAGCCGTGCCCTGAAGGTACTGGAGTTATAGCGGGCGGAGTCGTTCGTGCAATTATGGAGCTTGGCGGAGTCAAAGACGTTGTTACAAAAGTTACAGGACGTACAGCCAATGCTATTAATATCGCTAATGCAACACTCGAGGCTATCAAGATTACACGCACAGAAAGCGAGATCATGAAGCTTAGAGGACTTGCGGGCGAACAGGACGAAGAAGCTGCTCCAGTTGATGAAGCAGTAGTAACAGTCGGGGAG
>CAJOEG010000245.1 GCA_905233405.1 uncultured Bacteroidales bacterium
TGATGCTAAAAATATTTTCAAAGCTTAATATTTAAGTTTTACAATAGATTACTTTGCAGCAATCATTTCAATTTCGACGAGAGCCTTCTTGGGAAGTTCCTTCACTGCGAAAGCAGCCCTTGCCGGAGGATTTGCCGTGAAATACTTGCCGTAAACAGCGTTCATATCTGCAAAATAGCTCATGTCGGCGAGCAGGCAAGTCGACTTTACAACATTGTCGAAAGTACAGCCAGCAGCCTTCAGGATAGCTTCCAAGTTCTTCATGCTCTGTTCGGTCTGTGCCGTAATTCCTTCTGGCATAGTTCCTGTTGCCGGATCGATTGGCAACTGACCGGAAATAAAAATCATACCGTTAGCCTCGACAGCCTGGCTATAAGGACCGATTGCTGCAGGCGCATTGTCTGAATGAATGATATTTTTCATGTTCTAAATTTTTAAATTAAAGGACAAAGGTAATATGATTTATTGGTTTACATAATATTTTTTGCAGTTTTTTTAATATTGCAAATAACTCATAGTTCGCAAAAAAATTGCTTACTTTGCAAAATTTTTAGAGAAGAAATGGCTGACAAGGAATGCATAACGCTGAAAGGCGTAAGGGTTAACAACCTGAAGAACATAACTCTCGAAATACCACGCAACAAGCTTGTTGTAATCACTGGATTATCCGGGTCCGGCAAATCATCACTGGCATTCGACACGCTGTTTGCCGAAGGTCAACGCCGCTACGTCGAGAGCCTTTCGTCGTACGCACGACAATTCCTCGGAAAGATGCACAAGCCCGAAGTCGATTTCATCGACGGCATTCCACCAACGATAGCCATCCGCCAGAAGGTTAACACTCGCAACCCACGTTCCACAGTCGGCACTTCCACCGAAATATACGACTACCTGAAACTTCTGTTCGCCCGCATCGGTAAGACCTACTCTCCAATTTCTGGCTGCGAGGTAAAAAGCCACAGCACCAACGATGTGATAAACACAATAACATCAATGCCAGAAGGCACCAAAGTGCTTATTTGCTTTCCATACACCTTTAATAGTAAACAGAAGAAAGGCGAACAACTTCTGCTCATATCTAAACAGGGCTATGTAAGATTTGTTGACAACGGTAAATTGATGAGGACTGACGAAATCACCGAAGCACAGTCTCTTTGCGACACAATACATATTGTCCTTGACCGTCTTACAGTAAAGCCAGAAGATACACTTGTAGGACGAATTGCGGATTCGGTTCAGACTGCATTTTTCGAAGGAAAGGGCGAATGCTTTGTATATGAATACGGTGAAACTTTAAAGCAACATTCGTTCTCCAACCGATTTGAGGCCGACGGAATTACATTCGAACAGCCTTCGGTAAACCTTTTCAGTTTTAACAATCCTATCGGTGCCTGCCCCACCTGCGAAGGCTTTGGAAAAATTCTCGGCATCGACGAAGACCTTGTAATTCCAAACAAAGGAATGAGCATTTACGAGGGTGCTGTTTTCTGCTGGCGTGGCGATGTGATGAAGCAATGGAACCACGAGTTTATGATAAAGTCTGCAAGAATCAACTTCCCGATTCATCGTCCTTATTATCAACTAACTGAAGCAGAAAAGGAAATTCTTTGGAACGGAGACAAAAAGCATGACATTTACGGCATAAACGATTTCTTCGAATACCTTGAAACACAGAAATACAAGATACAGAACCGCGTGATGATTTCGCGCTACAGAGGCAAGACCACCTGTCCCGACTGCAAGGGCAAACGTCTGAAAAAGGAAGCCATGTACGTGAAAATCGATGACAAGAGCATTGGCGACCTGATTGACATGCCAATCAGCGGACTATGTAAGTTTTTCAACAATCTTAAGCTTTCTCCGTTCGACGAGGAAGCATCGGCAAGAATTAGAACCGAAATAAAAGTTCGCCTCGATGCAATGATGGAAGTTGGTCTTGGTTATCTGACACTAAACCGCACAGCATCAACGCTTTCTGGTGGTGAATCACAACGTATGAATCTTGCCACAGTTTTTGGTTCCGGACTTGTAGGTTCGCTGTACGTACTTGACGAACCGAGCATAGGTCTGCACGAACGCGACACGCAAAACCTGATAACCATACTCAAGAAACTTCGCGACAAGAAAAATACAGTTGTCGTTGTAGAACACGACGAAGCGATAATCCGCGCTGCCGACCACATAATCGACATAGGTCCGCTTGCTGGAGAATTTGGTGGCGAAGTTGTTTTCGAAGGCGATATAAAGAAACTGGTAAAAGCAGATACTCTTACAGCAAAATATCTTCGTGGCGAACTGCAGAATCCCAAGAATGATAGTCCTCTGAAATGGCGAAATTCCATTAAGATAGAAGGTGCCCGCCTTAACAACTTGAAGAACATTACGGTAACTTTCCCGCTCAATGTGGCTACGGTCATCACTGGCGTTAGCGGTTCGGGAAAAA
>CAJOEG010000246.1 GCA_905233405.1 uncultured Bacteroidales bacterium
AACTAGAGACTGCATAATACAATTCCGCCTTGGCTGTTCGTAGTAGCCAAGGCGGAAATTGTTTTATTCCATTGGTTTAATCATCGATTCGATAAATTGGATTTCTTCGTCTGTTAGGTTGTACTTCTTATAGAGTTCTTCATCTGTCCATGGCTTGGTGAAGTCTTGGAGAGGAACATATCTGTATACACCCTGCATGGCATTTTGGGTATTTTTGATTAGTAACACCAAGAATCTGAAGAACTTAGTCTTCATATATGATAAAGCATTTTTCGCCACGCTTTC
This sequence comes from uncultured Bacteroidales bacterium, assembly GCA_905233405.1. Lineage (GTDB taxonomy): Bacteria > Bacteroidota > Bacteroidia > Bacteroidales > ML635J-15 > Bact-19. The sequence goes on from CAJOEG010000246.1 coordinate 286, forward strand.
ACTTTCAAATGGACCTATAGCTAAATAAGTTTCTGTGCAACAAGATTTAGGAGCCACATAAAAGGGAACGTTAATAATCTGATGAGGATAGTTATCACCCGCTCCATATGCTTTTGATATAAGTATTTTATGACAATCAACCGCCATCAACCTGTCTCTATTGCATATCTGCCGTAGGGACGGGTATCAGCCATCCAGAGATGCATTTTATCGGGAGCTAAAAGATTAATTGCACATTTCTTTTAAAATGTGCAATTAATCGCAGGGTTTTTAGTACCTTTGCAGCTATTTGTGGGTTCTTGAACATCCACCGCTCATTCAAAGACTGCTTGCAAAGCAAGAACGACGAAAAGAACGTGATAAAATAATAAAACAACATATTATAACAATCCCTCGCAGTTTAAAACATCAACTGCAGGGATTTTTTTTTGCCTAATCTATTAGCCCTTTGTTGACTATACTATAACTAACACCTAAGCCTATAGCAGGCCCAGCAAGTTTTGCTGTGGTTTGGCCGACCGCCCGTGGGGCGGTGAACCAAACCCGACAAAATATGGTAAATAAGAAAAATTTTGATTCCCAGTTTATACTGGATGAAGTATTGTTAAAAATGGAAGTTAGTAATGCAGAGTTGGCACGTCGATTAGGCGTGACCAGACAGACTGTAAACAACATGGTAAATGGCCGTCGTGATGTGACCGTAAGCAAGCTGCATGAAATCGCAAATGCGTTAGGAATACGCGTTCGCGACCTCTTCAGCTAGTAAGTGTAAACACTCAGGCTGACATTTCGCACTGCATTCGAAAATTGTGGTGCGAAAGTTTGCGTGTGTCTAAATTTAGAAGTAACTTCGCAGCATCAAATCATCATAGACCAATGGAAAAGAAAGAAGATCAAGCTCCAAAGGAGCATAAGAAAAACTGGCAGGAGGTATATGCCACAGTAGATGATATCAGGGATTTTCTGGCTAACAGTGTTTTCCTTCGTCGTAATGTCATCACACGACGTGTTGAGTATCGAGCACCTTCAAGCTTTACACAGGATTTCCAACCCTACTGGCAGCCGATAGAAGACTGGGTGGTGAACTCGCTGTGGACTAAGCTGTCGCGTATCAAACCCACACGTGTGCAGGATATGTATCGCGTGATAGAATCGGACTTTGTACCCAACTTTAACCCGTTTGAAGAATACTTCGCCCGACTACCACCCTGGGATGGCAGCAACCATATTCTGGTCCTGTCGATGAGCGTGCAGGTTAAGGGCGGGTCAAAGATGCAAGACCTGTTCTACCAGTACCTGCGCAAATGGCTTGTGGGATTGGTGACGGGATGGCTCGACCCTACTGAGGTGAACCACGAGATACTAGTGCTGATAGGTGAACAAGGCTGTTACAAGACAACCTGGTTCCAATATCTGTTGCCGCCCGAACTGCGCAGGTATTTCTATACCAAGACCAATGCCAACCGCATGAGTCGCGACGACCTGCTGACTCTGGCCCAATACGGGGTGATATGTTGCGAGGAACTCGACACCATGCGACCGGCAGAAATGAACCAGTTGAAAGCTGCTGTGACCATGCAGAGCATAGATGAGCGTGCTGCCTATGCCCACTATCATGAGCATCGCAAACATATCGCTTCTTTCTGCGGTACGGGCAACAACGTGCAGTTTCTTAACGATCCCACCGGCAACCGCCGATGGATGCCGTTCGAAGTGGAAAGTATCGACAATCCTCGCAAAAACCCTATCGACTACGAAGGGGTGTTTGCCGAGGCGTATGCCCTGTACCAGAAAGGCTTCTGTCATTGGCTTACACGTAACGAGATGGAACAGTTGGGGCAGCATAACGAGACGTTCGAAGCGCCTATGCCGGAACTTGAGGCTATCCAGCAGCACTTCCGGCTGCCACAGCTAGGCGACAACACCGAGTTGCTTACCCATTGGTGTAGCAGCAATATATTGTGTATGAACAACCTGTGGCGTTACATAGACAACACATCCTCCAAGAAGTTCTTCGTTCTTCCATGCTCCCACAAAAAGAATGTTTTTCGGAAATCTGCGGTTCAA
>CAJOEG010000247.1 GCA_905233405.1 uncultured Bacteroidales bacterium
AGAAGAATACTGTGGTTGTCGTAGAACACGACGAGGCCATAATCCGTGCCGCAGACCACGTAATCGACATAGGTCCTCTTGCTGGTGAATTTGGCGGCGAAGTAGTCTTTGAAGGCGACATCAAAAAACTTGAAAAAGCCGACACGCTTACCGCAAAATATCTTCGTGGCGAACTGCAGAACCCAAAGAACGACAATCCGTTGAAGTGGCGCAATTCCATCAAGATTGAAGGAGCCCGCTACAACAACTTGAAAAACATAACAGTAACATTTCCTCTCAACGTTGCAACGGTAATCACAGGCGTAAGCGGTTCGGGCAAGACAAGTCTTGTAAAAGGCATCCTCTACCCTGCCATACGCCGCGAACTTGGAGTTTCGGCAGACAAAGCCGGCGATTTCGACAGGATTTCTGGAGACCTCCGGATGATAAAGAACATCGAGTTTGTTGACCAGAATCCAATTGCAAAGTCAAGCCGCTCGAATCCAGCCATCTACATCAAGGCATTCGACGAGATACGAAAACTTTTCGCAGAACAGAAAACAGCCAAACTCAACGGACTGAAGGCTTCGCATTTCTCGTTCAACACCGAAGGCGGACGTTGCGAAGTATGTCAGGGCGAAGGTGAAATAACCGTCGAGATGCAGTTTATGTCCGACATTCACCTTGTTTGTGAAGCTTGCAACGGAAAGCGCTTCAAGGACGAAATTCTGGAAATAAAGTACCGCGACAAAAACATCTACGACATTCTTGAAATGAGCATCGAGGAAGCTGTGGAATTCTTTTCGCAGAGCGACGGCAAACTGGAGAAGAACATCGTTTCGCTGCTTCAAAACTACATAAACGTCGGGCTTGGCTACCTGAAGATGGGACAGCCGTCGAGTACACTGAGTGGCGGTGAAAGTCAGCGCATTAAGTTGGCAACTTTCCTCAGTATGGAAAATGCAGAACCAACGATTTTCATTTTCGACGAGCCAACAACAGGCTTGCATTTCCACGACATCAACAAGCTACTGAAAGCAATGGAAAGTATTATCATCGAGCACAATCCCGAAGTGATAAAGTTTGCCGACTGGATTATCGACCTTGGACCCGACGGTGGCGAAAACGGTGGAAACCTTGTCTTCGAAGGCACACCCTCCGACCTGTTGAAGTGCAAGGAGTCGATTACAGGAAAATTCTTGAAGAAGTTTATATAGGAGACACAATTATGCAAGAAAAAATCATCGAAATTCTGAAAAAATATACATTTGATGACAAGGTTTGGGAAAATTTCACTCCCGAAATGAACCTTAAAGACGACCTGAAAATTAATTCAGCCCGCATTGTTGACATTGTCCTCGATCTGGAGGAATGCTTCGACATCGAAATCAGCGACGAAGACATCGAAAAGATGAAAACTGTGAAAGATGTGATTGAAACGGTAGATAGAAAAGGATAATATTAACTCACTCAGCAAACATCCAGTAAGAAAAATCAAGTTAATATTCTACTTTCACGAACTTCTCAGTTTTTCGATCACACCCCTTGTGTACAACAATACTATAAGAACCTACTTTGTATTTAGACACATCAAGAATCTTGACATTGACACCATAAAATACGCATCTGCCATAAGTGTCGTATACATTTACCTCATAATCGCCATCTACGCCCGACAACTCAAGCATATCGGTTGCAGGATTAGGAGATACCGAAAATCGTTCAGACATCTGCATCTCAACGGATTCCTCATCCTCATTTTCACCATAAAGGTATGAATACTTAGCGACCGCAACATCAACAGCTTCTGTCAGACGCGAAAACGAATCGGCAGCAAGCAAGGCAATGCAAACCTTAACAGTATCACCAACACCAATATTCATCGCACCTGCACCTGTATATTGTACAATGTCGTTTGTAGCATCAGTTACGGAAGTGTTAGTTATCATATAGTACTTTTCCAAATCGGAAAAGCCGTCGGAAATGTCTATTGCACCATCGCCGCCAGCCTTGTTCGGAAGCGAATAATTTATTGCCGGCTGTCCGCTCAACAATTTCATTCCCGCATAGAGAGAATTATTGCCTTCGTATGCACAGTAGGCGAACTTACGACCTGCATCGTAACGGCTGACATTTTCTACAGGCTCGTACAAATCCCAGTCGGCAAAAAGTCCGAAATAATAGCCCTCCACAGGTTCATGCCCCTTGTTAATAATTCCATATTCGGCAAGAATATAATTCCCATCGTCGGCATATACATCAAGTGTAATCTCAAGATTTCTAGAATTATAGTCCAAAGTATCAGTCATCTTTGCTACGACATGTGTTGCAGCCAAAGTATCTTCCACATAATGCGGATATTCAACGACCGAGAAATCAGAAATCTGACGAACAGAACTGTAAACTTCTGTACCAGAAATACCAGAAATTATTCCGCAATCGTAGAACAATTCATAATAGTTGTCAAGATAGAAGCCGTGTCCGACTTCGGTATTCATATCCACATAACCAAGCCTTCCGTTTCCTGCGACAGAAAGGTTCAATCTGCCAGTATTTACATCGACAAAACCGCCGTTTACAGGCACATCAATAATCTGAACATTGGTAAATTCATCCGAAACAAAGGTTATCTTCAACTTAACAGTCAATTCCTGCGGAGCATCAGGCAAAACCTCCAACCTTATCAGTTCGACACTATCATTCTGCATCGGAGCCATATAGCCAAACTGCAATTCATCAGTAACAGCCTCAACATAAGGACTTTCAACGGAAAACAACATCCTCAAACCCGACCTTGCCCCCAGATAGTTTGTAATTTTTCCTGCAATATCGACAAAATTGTCGTACCTGTCGAACACAGCCTCGTTGAAACGCGTGGAATAAAGGCTGTCTGCGGACATTGTCAAGGCATGGTACAAGTTCAAGCGACCTCCACCTAGCATTCCGGCATACTCACTATTGAAATATACATAATATGACGCATCCAGATAAGTGGTATCGTAAACATATCTGCCGAAATATACATCGTAATGCGTTGTGTCGTACTCGTACCCGCCAACAAAAACTTCATTATGTATGGTATCATACTCGTAAGCCTGCAACTCATCCGACCACGTGCTGTCAACCGAAATGCTATCATAGGAATAAAGCTGTTCGTTCCAGGTGCTGTCAACCGAAATGCTATCAACATACTCCACAAAAGTACTGTCAACCTGCATTGTTGAATCTGGCACCAAATAATTAAGAGTATCAATATTATCGGCTGAAACACGGAGAATCTCCCCTATTTGCAATGCATTGTACCCTGGATAATACGACCTTAATATACCTGCACTACCAGCAACTATCGGGCTTGCAAACGAAGTGCCGCCCCAC
>CAJOEG010000248.1:0-4254 GCA_905233405.1 uncultured Bacteroidales bacterium
TTAGGCGTAAAATATACGACAGGATGCTTCAGTGGAAGCAGGAATCGAAAGGAGAAACTGCACTTTTGGTCGAAGGTCCGAGGCGTGTCGGGAAATCGACAGTCGTTAGGCTTTTTGCCGAAAACGAGTACAAAACTCGTGTGATAATTGACTTTTCGAAGGCTTCGGATGCAGAAAAGGCCTTGTTCGATGACTTGTCGGATATGGATTTTTTCTTTTCGCGGTTGAAGGTCTTGAAGGGTGTCGATTTGTACGAAAGGCAGTCGGTGATTGTGTTCGACGAAGTCCAGAAGTTTCCCGAAGCACGTCAGGCGATAAAGGCTTTGGTCGAGGACGGGCGGTACGACTATATTGAGACTGGCTCTCTCATAAGCATTCATCAGAATGTGGAAAATATCATAATCCCGAGCGAGGAGGAATCTGTCAATATGTACCCTATGGACTACGAGGAATTCAGGTGGGCGCTTGGCGATACGGTTTCGATTGGGCTTATGCGCGAGGCTCTTGCCAAGGGCAAAGGCTTCGGCGATGATGTTAACAGGAGGCTTATGCGCGATTTTCGCTTGTATATGCTTGTCGGCGGAATGCCTCAGGCTGTAAGCAAATACATTGGAACCAAGGATTTTGCGAAAGTAGATGCCGTAAAACGAAGTATAGTGCGCCTTTATCGTGACGATTTCCGCAAGTTCGACAGAACGGGCAAGGCTCAGGATATGTTCATGGCAATTCCTGCCGAATTGTACAAGAATGCAAATCGCTACCAGACAACTACGGTCATTGAAAAGACTAGGGCGGAAATGGTGTCGGAACTCATATATCTTATGCAGGATAGCAAGACGGTAAATGTCGCCTATCATGCCAACGACCCGAATGTCGGGCTAGGCTTGACCGCCGATAAGTCGGCCTACAAGATGTATATATGCGACACGGGGCTTTTTGTTACAATGGCGTTCTGGGACAAGTCGTTTTCGGAAAATATCATATACAATAAATTGTTGAATGACAAACTTGCTACTAATTTGGGCTATGTGTATGAAAACATTGTGGCTCAGATGCTTATAACATCAGGCAATAAGTTGTTCTACTATACTTTCCCCGATGGGAACAAGCATTTGTACGAGGTTGATTTCCTTTTGTCGCGCGGCTTTAAGTTGTGGCCGGTGGAGGTGAAGTCGGAAGGGTACAGCACGCACAAGTCGCTTGACGAGTTCTGCACTAAGTTCTCGTCGCGCATTTCTAACCGTTATTTGGTATATACCAAGGATTTGCGCAAAGATGGTGCGACAATAATGTTGCCTGTATATATGGTTGGATTGTTGTAGTTTGAAAAATGCGCTGAGGGAATATTTTTGCGAAATGAAAATTGCGCAGACAGAACATTTTATCAGAATGAAATTTGCGCTGAGGGAACATTAGTAACTGTAATATGTTGTAAAGCAATGTTTTGTCATTATCGTTCACTAAAGTCCGCAACCCGTCATTTCGGAAGCTAGTCGTAACACGCGATACGAAACGGGGAGCGTTGTGAAGACTGCTGTCCGAAATCTGTTAACGGATTATTAGAAAACAGATTCCGAACAAGTGAACTCACAAGCAACGTTCCTTATGCTGTTCGTTCTACTTTTCGGAATGACGGTAAAGTGTTGGCAAAATGAAATCAGAATAATTTCAGTTGTTGTAAAACTAGAGTCAAATTTTTTTCTACTCCAAATAAATCTTTATTTCGTCACCAACATGTATCACATGGTCTTCCGCCATATTGTTCCACTTCTTAATTTCGTTAATAGAACAACTATATTTCATTGAAATTCTGAACAGATTGTCACCAGCAACCACCTTGTGGATTACAAGTTTGTCGCGCTTAATGGTTGATGGTAGTTCTTCGGTTGCAATTATCGAATCGTTCACCTGTTGTGGAACGTTGAAGACGGTAGTTTTGTCGAACGGCATTGTAAGAGTGTGGTATTCACCGTCGTTTGGAATGTATGATAGCAGATATTGCGGGTTTAGTGCTTTTAAAGTTTCGTATTCGATGCCAGTGGTTTGCGCAACATTTTTCAGGTGGATTGGACCTTTGACCTGCAAGGTGTCAGTTTTCATATACTCGATGTAGCCCTGGTTCGGGAAAAGGTTGTGCTCGGCATGATATTGCATCAGGTATTCCATTGCGATGAAGGCACCGACATAGTTTTTCATCTGATCGGTGAAGAATGGCAGCAAATCCCAGTGATTTGTCTTTCCTCCGCTACGCTCGATGGCGTTCTTGACTGTGCCTTGACCACCGTTGTAAGCCACAAGTGCAAGTTGCCAGTCGCCAAAGGTTTCGTAGAGGTAGCGCAGGTAGCGACAGGCTGCGTCGGTCGATTTGCGGACATCGCGACGCTCATCGATGTAGGTCGTGACTTTCAAGCCCATAACATCGGCAGTCGGTTTCAGAAATTGCCACAGCCCTACGGCTCCCGACTTTGAAATAGCATTGGGGTCGAGCGATGATTCCACGGCTGCCAAGTATTTCAATTCCAGAGGCAAACCGTATTTTGCAAAATATTCTTCGAAAATTGGGAAGTAGTATGCCGATAGTCCGATGACCTTTTGCATTTTAGGGCGGTTGCTAAGTCCGTAAGCCTTTATGTACTTCAGAACCACATCGTTGTATTCCAACTTTATGCTTGTGAGTTCGTCGAGGTTGGCGATGCGCTTTTCATAGACAATTTCGGGGTAGTTTGGCGCTTTCAGTTGCCTTATGCTGTCGGGAATGGAGGAAGGAGAACGCCACCAAACATTTACCGAGTCGTATTTTTGCGCCATCGACTTGTTGATTCGTCCAATAAGGTCGGAGTCGGACTGCGAACTGGCTGTCAGCGATACGGTTATTGCAAATATAATTGAAATTATTCGTTTCATCTGTAAATACAATTTTACAAAAATCGGCAGAAAAAATCAAACTTGAACGCTGTCTGTCAACAAAGTATCAACAATGGGCTTTTCATTATTTTTCGCTTGCAGTTTATAAGCCTTTGGCGGTCGCTAATTTTTGCGAAGACGGATTTCTGCGACCTTTTTTAACAAATACGAAGCGGAGCGAAGTATACCTTGATTGCCGCCTTGGCTGGTGAGCGTTAAAAAAATCGGAGGAACGCAACGTAAAAAGTCAGTCTGTTTGAAGACGTTTGGCGGGTTCGCGTCATAAACGCAACTCGCAAAACGGCAAGTTTCTGACTTTTAGTGGAGTGTATCCGATTTTTAGTGAAGCAGACTCAGCGGACACACTTTTTTTGTTTACTTTGTTTGGTGACAAAAAAAGTAAATGCCACCGCGGACGAGCGTAAGAATTATTGTGTTAGAAGATTTTGTTTAGATGTTTTCAAAAAATGTGTTGCCCGATTTGCGAAAAATAATTACCTTTGAAATTTGATTAAATGCGAATACTAATGAAGTACAAAATAATAGCCTTATCCCTTGTGTTATTGGGAGTTGTGACGATGATGCTGGTTTCGTGCAGTAAAGAAAAATCGTCAGTGTCCGACGTTTTTGATGCGATTCCTGACAACTCGTCGCTGGTGATAAGGACATCCAACATTGATTCTGTGTCGTCGCTTGTGTCGAATGACAATGCATTGGTCGCTATGTTGTATTCGCAAAAGTCGGAACTTGGAATGCCTATTTGCCGTGTTGTGGATAGTCTTCGTGACGCAGATATGTTTGGCTGTCATCTTTTGCAGGACGCAGTGGTGTCAGTCAGGAAGGACGGCAACAGTGGATTGTGCCAGTTGTATGTCTGCAAGACTGATATGCTTGATGCTAGTTCAATCGCTGGTTTGGTCGATACTTTGAAGCATAAGGGTTTGGAGTCTCGTATTTTCAACGAAATAGAAATTTTGAAATGTAGGCTTGCAAATTCTAATTCGGCAATTTCGGTCTGCTTTGTAAATGGACTGGCGTTGTTTTCATCGTCTTCGAGGTATATTGAGGATGCTTTGCAGTGCTGTTCCGGAAATGTAGAACGGCTAAAGGACGATGCTTGTTTTGCAAAGGCATTCTCGGCATCGGGCAAGAACGAACTTGCAAATGTGCTTGTCAATGTGAGGAAGTTTGCCGATATTTTCTCCAGCGAATTGTTCGATGACAACGCTCTGGTTCGCAACTTCAGAACCATTGACGGCTGGCTTACATTGGATATGCTGAATGGAAGCCCAGTTTCGTTCAACGGCATTGAATATCCAGAATCCGATTCGTCGAGTTTTGTGTCGTTCG
>CAJOEG010000248.1:4259-5130 GCA_905233405.1 uncultured Bacteroidales bacterium
TATACAACAAAAATAGTAAAAAATACTAAAGAAATATTGTATATATCAATTGGTTCAGAATCAAAATTTGATGTTGTCGGAATATATGAAAACAACTGGAATGCTGTCGGAACGGAACAAAAGGGTTGCCGATATGAACAAGGCTTTCGGGCTTGATGCGAAGACGAAGTTCTATTCGATGGTAAAGCGCGAATTCGCTTACATTGTGTGCGACAACGATGCAAATCCAGAAAAGGGCGTTTATGTTGCCTGTGGCTTGCAGTCGCAGTCGGCGGCTGAACTTGAATTGAAGAATATGGTGTCGTCGGAGAATGTTCAAAGCATTGATGATGGTAATGTTACGATATTCTCATTGCCATACGACGATATTCCTGCTGCATTGTTTGGCGATATGTTTGCAAACTGCCGAGGAAACTATGTGTTCTGCATTTGCAATTTTATGATATTTGCAAATTCGGTGGACGATATACGCGCTCTAGTTCGCGACATTTCTTTGAACAACACTATGCGTGCAAGCATTTCGCACAGGGAATTCCTGAAAAAGTTCTCTACAAGTTCGAAAATGTTTCTGTATTATAATTTCCCGTGCGGAACAGAAATGCTGAAGCGGGTGTTGTCGCGTCAGTACTCGTCTGATGTCGATTCTCGGCGTGCTGCGATAGGTGCTAACGGAGTGTGCGGAATACAGTTCAAGAGCACCGACGACGGACTTGTATTTTGTAATTTGTCGTTTGGCGAATCCGACAGCAAGCACGTGGCTGGTTCCGAAATAATATGGGAGACAAATATTGGAACTCCGATAAATATGAAGCCGTGCATAGTTAAGAACCACGATACTGGAGCAACCGAGATTTTGGTTCAGGACAAGAAC
>CAJOEG010000249.1 GCA_905233405.1 uncultured Bacteroidales bacterium
AAAATTATAATATATTGACTATCAACGCCAAATTTTCTTTATTATACTGGCATAAAAATCAATAATTTTTATGTAAGTTTGCCATTGGTTTGGCGATGAGCCAAGCCGTACATATTGATTAACGAAGCGTTTATGCTCGTCTTGTTTGTTGAAACCTGAGAAACTTCGTAGGCAAGAGGGCATAGGAGTTCACGCTATGCGTGGGCTGTTATGACTACATCTTCCTACACGGTAAATCTCAGGACCTCAACAAAAAGAAGTGGTGTATCAGTGCCACGCTTCTATTGTGTATAATTTGCCTGTTTGGTACTGGTGGGCGGATAAAGATATTTCAGATGCATTTGAATATTGCTGATACGACAAAAAACAGCGTGATACAACTTGAACCGTTTTGGTATAACTTGAACGAAAAATGTATGTATCAGGAAGTTATTTTTGCAACCAAGGAAAATAATAACCATAATTAATAACTTTAAATTTAATAATAATGAGAAAGATACTTATTTTTTTCTGCGTACTGATGACAGGCATTGGTGCGTTTGCGCAAAGCGCAGTGACAGCTTCTGGAGGCGAAGCAAGTGGGAACTCAGGAAACTTGAGTTATTCAATCGGACAGACATTCTGTTCTGTAAATGCAGAGACAAGCGGACAGATTAACGAAGGCGTTCAGCAACCCTACGAAATTTATGATGTTACCGATGTGCAATCTGCTATTTTAGGTGAGATTTCGTTGTCGGCATTCCCGAATCCGACAAGCAATTATCTGACATTGCGCATTGAAAGCGATAACATTGAAGGCTTCGACTGTGCAATGTACGACATTTCTGGCAAAGAGATTTTACAAAAGCGAATAACATCGTCGGAAACAAGTCTTGATATGAACTCGCTTCCGTCAGCAACATATTTTGTCCAAGTGACAAAGCAAAACAGAGAAGTAAAAACATTTAAAATCGTAAAAAATTAGGTAAGATGAAGAAAAATATTCTTTTGGCAGTATTCTGCCTTGTTTTAAGTGCAATGTCGTTTGCACAGGTGCCGCAGATGATGAGTTACCAAGCGGTAGTTCGCGGAAATGATAATAATTTAGTTGTTAATCAGCAAATTTCAATGCGTGTAAGCATTTTGCAGGGAAGTGCAGATGGCGGGGCTGTATATACCGAAACACATTCGGCGACGACCAATGCCAACGGTTTGGTTTCCATTGAAATCGGTAACGGCACGAGCAACGATGAGTTTTCTACAATCAATTGGGCAAATGGACCTTACTTTGTGAAGACCGAAACCGATGTTAACGGTGGCGAAAACTACGAAATTGTAGGAGTTAGCCAGTTGCTGTCTGTGCCGTATGCTATGTATGCACAGACGGCAGGCAATGTTCCTGATGTAAGCGGATTTTTGACCGAAGAAACCGATCCAACTGTTCCTTCTTGGGCAAAAGCAGAAACTAAACCAGCCTACGATTATTCGGAGATTAACAGCACTCCTGAAATTCCAACTGTTCCGACAAATGTTTCTGCATTTGAGAACGATGCCAACTATTTGACATCCTATACCGAGAGCCAAACTATTGCAGATGCAGCAGCACTTGGGAACTCTCTGAACACGCAGTTGAAAAATGTGACAGACCCGACAGACAATCAGGATGCGGCAACCAAAAAATATGTGGATGATGTTATTGCAGAGCTACAGGCAACTATTGACCATTTAAGTGAAGTTGTTAGGCTTGGAGGACATGATTTTGTAGATTTAGGACTGCCGAGCGGTACTTTATGGGCAACTTGTAATGTTGGTGCTACTAACCCAGAGGATTATGGTGATTATTTCGCATGGGGAGAAACCACCACAAAGGAAACATACAGATGGAACACCTACAGTCTTTGCAACGACGGTTCGAACCACAAACTTACAAAATATTGTAACAATTCAAGCTATGGCAACAACGGCTTCACCGATACTCTGACCACCTTGGAATCCGTCGATGACGCTGCTACCGCCAACTGGGGTTCTGCTTGGCGAATGCCAACAAAAGAAGATTTTGAAGAATTGAATAACAATTGTACCAAAACATGGACGACGCAGAATGGTGTAAACGGAGCCTTGTTCACTGGACCTAACGGCAAATCTGTCTTCCTGCCAGCTGCAGGCTACTACCTAGGAAGTGAACTTCTCACTGCGGGTTCCCTAGTCCACTATTGGTCGAGTTCTCTCTACACGGATACAACGACCATTGCGTGGAATTTTTCCAATGCGAATGATTATGGTTACGGTATGGACAATAACGACGGTCGCTTTTTCGGGTTCTCCATTCGTCCTGTTGTAGCACAATAAATTTACGATT
>CAJOEG010000250.1 GCA_905233405.1 uncultured Bacteroidales bacterium
TGCGTTGAGAGTTTACCATTTTGCACTAAAACACACTTCGCACACTCAACACAAAAAAAAGACCCCGCACAACTGCGAGGCCTTTAAGTATTATCGCTATTGTAAGATTACTTTACAACGTTGATTTTGATAACGTTTTCGTTAACCTTTACGAAATATGTTCCGTTTGCAAAGTTGCTAGCGTCAATAGTCTGGTTCGAAGCAGCATTTTCAATGCTTGCAACAACCTGACCGAGTGAGTTAACAACTACGATGGTAGCACCTTCTGCGTTAGCAACGGTGAACATATCGTTTGCTGGGTTAGGATATACAGAAATTTCTTCAGCAAGATTTTCTTCAACTGCAACAGTCTGTCTTGTAACGGTTACGCATACAGTGTTGTTTTCTTCATTAGGATCGTTGCCACTATAGGAGAGAACAATGCATAACTCAAATGATGTAATCTGATATTGATCCATTTCTTCTGCAGTAAAACCAAAACCTTCTTCGTCTATGAGTCTGAAAGCACCATTTTCAATTGGTTGAGAAGCATAATTAAAGTTCTGCTGAGCTGCTGGAGTGCTATTCAACATAATACTAACATTAACCGTGCCATTTGCTGCATCAGGACCATTGTTCTTTATTGCAGGGTAGATATTAAAATCTTCATCTAATGACAATGTCAAAGAAGAAGCGACTTCTGTTGTTCCATTGGCATCGGTATAGAATTTTGCTTGAATGTCACTTTGTGCATCTGTACGAACAACAGGAATACAGAATGTGTTGTTTGCTGAAACATTGTCGTTTCCTCCTTCATAAGAAACTTCGTAGCATACATTGAATGAATTGCCAAGCCCCATAGCATTCATTTCAGCAGCAGTGATTGTTACTGCATAACCAGTAGACTGATAAAAAGATTCTGGCATAGTTGATAATGCACAAGGATTTTCTGCGGTGAAAGTTCTTGTCATTGGTGTTCCGTATGTGCTACCACCAAGTTTAATAGTTGCAGTCAAAGTTCCTGTAGTTGCAGGACTTGGACCATTATTCTGATAGAATGGATAGATTACGAGGTCTGCATTTGTTCCTATTGTGTACTGTTCGGGGGCTAATCCTAATTGGATTTGATTGCCTACAATTGCAGCATCGTACATCTTAGCCTCAAAGTCGGAAATAATTTCCTCTGCGCCACCATCGTCAACATATACTGCGAGAGCAGCAGAGTATAAGGTAGGAGTTCCTCCCTGCTGTGTTGTTAAATTGGGAGCCATCCAGTATCCGCTATTTGTCATGTAATATTGACCTGCTACTGCTGATGCCGCTCCGCCAAAACAAGCCAAACCGCTTCCGTTAACTTGGATTGAAATCCAAAAATCTCCAGAAGGAACATTGTATGATGTTCCCAATTCAACTTCTTGCCAACCTTCTTCTGTTGCAGTATAATCCTGTGTATATGACGCTTCCCCACACGAACTTCCGTCATAATAACCTTGAGAAGCTCCAGGTCCACTTAAATTAATATTGTTATAAATTTTTATCGTATATGAATTATTCGCATATTGTGTTCCATATACAGTGTGATAAAATTTAACCTTTGTAATAGTTCCTGTGAGTGTAGAATTGATTTGTTTAGGAGCAATAGCGTATTCACCTCCGTTTGGCATTGGGAATAAAGTTCCATCAAAAGACAAATTTCCAACGTAACCGCTACGGTCGGCAGCTGTTGAGGGAGTACCAGCCTTAATAGCAAATTGTGCAAAGCACACGCTACCTATTAATAAGGCAGCCAAAATCATGTAAAATTTCTTCATAATCATTAAAATTTAAATTAATAATAAGTTTGCTTTTTAAGAATGACAACATTAGTAAAGTTTTCTATATGTTGAGCCTATTTTTTTAACTTATTATACACACACATATATATATTAGACAAACAGCAAAGCAGCCACCAACAAAGCATTATACAAGTATATTGCGATACTTATACCGTAAGATAACCTTTGGCGGCAAGGACGAAAAGCGCGAGCCAGAAATTATTGATGCAGAAGAGTTTATCGGTGTAAAGGGTATCACAGCCCGTGGCAAGCGTCTTACAACTTACGAGGTGAAGGAAATATGCTTCATCGAGCCATTGGTAAAACCCGAGGACGAAATTCCAGAGGAAGAGCCACAAGAGCCGCTCCCGACGACGGATTCATTCCAGATAGCGATACGCAGATGAGTCTATTTTAGGGCGAAAAGGCTAACAGGCTGACAGGCAAAAAGTCCCACCGCATAAGCATTAAGGTCATTAAAGACCTTAATGTTTTTACCTCTTGTGGTATCTGAGGTACTTTTTGCCTTCTCTTATTCCAATATTATATATATAGCTTAAAACAAAATATAATCTGCCTGTTACTCTCTAAAAATTAACACAAATCATCGTTAAAGAAATCAATTGTAAGTATTTGATTTTTTGTGTGTTGAACAATAGGTTGTGAGTAAAATATCCCATAAAAACAATTATACGGTAAAAAATGAATTACTTTTGCAACTTGTTAAAAGCAAACTATATGATAAAGCGTTTATTATCAAACATATTTGCTATTGTTGCATGTATTGTTTTATGTGCAGATGGCTATTCACAGTCGGCAAAACTTAAAGGCAAGGTTACAGATGAAGCCACAAAGGAAGGTCTTTTCGGTGTAAATGTAATGGTTACAAGCACAAACGAGAAAGTAAAGACTGGTACAAGTACCGATTTTGATGGCAACTACGAAATTGCTCTACCCAATGGTTCTTACAAGGTTAAGTACAATTATATAGGGTACAAAAATCATAACGAAGACATAACCATTTCTGGAACAGACATTACAAAGAATGTAGTCCTTGCACAGGATGCAGAAATCATAGACGAGGTGGTTGTGAGTGCCGGTAAGTACGAACAAAAACTACAGGACATCACGATTTCGATGGAAGTCTTGAAGCCACAAGCTATTGAAAACAAAAATACCTACAATATAGAATCTTCGCTCAATAAGGTCCCTGGTGTTGATGTCAACAACCATCAGCCAAGTATCCGTTCTTGCACAGGCTGGAGCTATGGTGCTGGCAGCCGCGTTATGATACTTGTCGATGAAATGCCAATTATGTCGGCTGACATAGGCGATGCAAAATGGAACTATATTCCTACCGAGAACATTTCGCAGGTGGAGGTGCTGAAAGGAGCTTCATCGGCATTGTTCGGTTCGCAGGCTTTGGGCGGTGTAATTAATATTCGTACTGCATATCCTACATCGGAACCGATGACAAAGGTAAATGCATTTTTCGGTGTTTATGGCGACCCTGCCGACGAGCGTTTCAAATGGTGGGGCAACGAACAGAATCCTGCTTACTATGGAGCCAGTTTCCTGCATAGTCAGCAGTTTGGTAACTTCGACTTTGTGCTTGGAGGAAACTTCTACAAGAACGAAGGTTTCCGCGATACCGAAAATGAACGCCGTGCACGATTGAATACAAACCTACGCTATCGTTTCAAGAAGGTGGATGGTCTTTCGATTGGTGTAAATGCAAACTACATGCTCAACCAGATTAGCGACTTCTTCATGTGGCAATCGGATACGATGCCGTATGTTTCGAATACTATGTTTGGTGGGTCTTCTGCTCCTACTCAGGGCTACCGCGTAAATGTTGACCCATTTGTACAATACATCTGTCCGAAAAACGAGGACAGGCACAGCTTGCGTACTCGTTTCTTCCGCACATTGAACGAAGTTGCCATAGATACAATGAAGAACAGCCTCGGTGATGTTTGGTATGCAGAGTATCAGTACCAGAAGTCGTTGGAACACTGGAAGATTTCGGCAGGTGCTGTAGATAATTATCAAGTGGTAATATCAAATATGTTCAACAACCACTATAGTAATGAGGTTGCAGCGTATGTACAGGGTGATGCCCGTTATGGCAGACTGAAGTTCTCGCTTGGTGTACGCTTCGAGTATTTCAAGGTTGATACATCAATGACTAAGACCGAACTTAGGTTTGGCAAGGATACCATCAATATTCCTATTAAGCCGGTTGCTCGTCTAGGTGTCAACTATCAGGTTGCAGAAGCTACTTTCCTGCGTGCATCGTTCGGACAAGGCTATAGATTCCCTGCTGTTTCGGAAAAATTTATTTCTATGACCCTCGGTGCTGTAAAAGTATTCCCGAACCTAAACCTTACTCCCGAAACAAGCTGGAGTGTTGAAGTTGGAGCAAAACAAGGCTACAGATTTGGCAAATGGAAAGGTTTTGCCGATGCTGCCGTATATTTCCAACGAATGTACAATATGATGGAATTCGGTTTTGTCGTGCTGAATTCACTTACAGGTGAACCGTACGAAATGGGGCAGGTTGGCGACCCAGAGATGGGATTCCAATGTGCCAATGTTGGCAATGCCGACATCTTTGGAGTCGACCTTTCTGGCGTAATTACAGGTCCG
>CAJOEG010000251.1 GCA_905233405.1 uncultured Bacteroidales bacterium
AATCGGTATGGGCATAGCAGCATGTGCTTATCTGTTCTTGATGATTCTTTCGTTTGTAAACAATTATCCATCAGCAGAAGACTTCAGAGCATTGTTAGACCCGGTTAAGTTAGGTCCTTGGGTACTCATTGTTACTTATTTCTTCCTTACAGTTGCCGAACTTTTCATTTCACCGTTGGGACTTTCGTTTGTATCAAAGGTTGCTCCACGTCACATGGTAGGTCTCTGCCAGGGATTGTGGCTTGGTGCTACTGCAGTAGGTAACATCTTCCTGTGGATTGGTCCTTTGATGTACAACGCATGGCCAATACAGTACTGCTGGTTGGTATTCGCAATAGTTTGTGTAATTTCAATGGCAGTTATGTTTGGTATGGTTAAGTGGCTCGAAAGAGTTGCAAAGTAATTAGAACAAATTTGCTAGATTTTTCAATAGGGCGGACGATTGTCCGCCTTTTTTTGTCTATACGGCGATTGAAAACAAAAAAGGCTGCCACGATTGACAGCCTTTAGTCTTTGTAATAAATTCTTTTATTCAGCCTTACCTGCGCTACCAAGAACATTGATGATCTTGTGCATGTAGAGTTTCTTCATGCTGTCGCGAGCTGGACCTAAGTACTTTCTTGGGTCGAATTCTGCTGGCTTTTCTGCAAATACCTTGCGGATTGCTGCTGTCATTGCAAGACGGCTGTCGGAGTCGATGTTGATTTTGCAAACTGCCGACTTAGCTGCTTCGCGAAGCTGTTCTTCTGGAATACCAACTGCAGCCTTCAAAGCACCGCCGTACTTGTTGATTGTGTCAACTTCTTCCTGTGGTACCGATGATGATCCGTGGAGAACAATCGGGAATCCAGGAAGCTTCTTCTCGATTTCGTGAAGAACGTCGAATGCCAGTGGCGGAGGAACAAGACGACCTGTAGCTGGGTCAACCTTGCACTGTTCCGGTTTGAACTTGTATGCGCCGTGCGATGTGCCTATTGAGATTGCCAACGAGTCGCATCCGCTGCGGGTAGCAAATTCGATAACTTCTTCTGGCTTTGTGTAGTGTGATTCTTCTGCCGAAACCTCGTCTTCAACACCAGCCAATACACCGAGTTCTGCTTCTACAGTAACATCGTACTTGTGAGCATATTCAACAACCTGCTTTGTGAGCTTGATGTTTTCTTCGAAAGGAAGCGATGAGGCATCAATCATAACTGATGAGAATCCCATGTCAACGCAGCTCTTGCACAGTTCGAATGTGTCGCCGTGGTCGAGGTGGAGGCAAATCTGCGGGTGTTCCCAGCCGAGTTCCTTTGCATACTGAACAGCGCCTTCAGCCATATATCTCAAGATAGTTTGGTTGGCGTACTTGCGTGCTCCGCTCGAAACCTGAAGGATAACGGGTGATTTTGTTTCTGCGCAAGCCTGAATAATAGCCTGCATCTGTTCCATGTTGTTAAAGTTGAATGCGGGGATAGCGTATCCGCCAGCAACTGCCTTCTTGAACATCTCAACGGTGTTGACAAGGCCTAAATCCTTATAATTTACCATAATGAAAATTTTATTGTTTTTTAATCGTTTATATTTTGCATTTAAAATTTCCACAAAGATAAGAATATTTGCAATACGAAAATCCTAAATAAAAATGTTAGTTAGCAGAAAATTATAGAGGCGTAAGAAAAAATCTAAAATAAATCGGAAATCGTAAATCCAAAATCGTAAATAAGTTTTACCTTTGCGCCGCTTTTTTGATATTTATCAGATGATACAAACAGACATATTGTTCACACAAGCCGACACTACAATTTCCGATACTGTAAAGGAAGTGGGCGAAAAAATGGTTTCGATTGATCCAAAAAGTCCACAAGAGATTGTTAGTCAAAGTATTTCGTGGTTTGATTCTGCTATAGACTGGCTAACTACCAGTGGCTTGTCGTTCTGCGTATCGCTTATGGGAGCATTGGCTTTCCTCGTCATAGGATTCTGGGTGTCGAAGCTGATCGTTAAGGCTTTGCGCAAGATGATGGCTCGTAAGAATTCAGATCCAGGACTCATATCCTTTGTTTCGATCCTAGTAAATATTGCACTTAAGATAATGATTATCATTAGTGTGATGGGCATGGTTGGAATACAGATGACCTCGTTCATTGCTGTTTTGGGAGCAGCTGGTATTGCTATCGGTATGGCATTGCAGGGAACACTTTCAAACTTTGCCAGTGGGGTTATGATTTTGATATTCAAGCCATACAAGGTAGATGACTACATAGAGGCGCAGGGTGTGGCTGGTTTTGTGAAGGAAATACAGATTTTCAACACAATAATTACAA
>CAJOEG010000252.1 GCA_905233405.1 uncultured Bacteroidales bacterium
GGTAGCAACAATACAAACCGCTATTTCGAGTATTATTTTGGCAAGTACGACAAGATTTTGCGTCACAACCGTAATTCTGTTGCAATAATAACCGGCGACGAAACCGACGAGGAACTTACTGCCCTTGCCGACGATGTGTTTATGTACTTCGGATTGGGATGCCGTAGCGTGTCAAAGTTGTATTTGCCAAGAGGTTACGATTTTAATAGGATGGGGGAGGCTTTCCAGAAATATGCTGACATCATCAACCATAACAAGTACAACAACAACTACAGTTACCAGTATGCCGTAATGGGAATGAACAAAATCGAACACGTCAATTTTGGACACTTGCTGCTAACCGAGAAAAAAGATATGAATTCTCCGATTGGTGTCCTGCATTTTGAATACTACGACGACATTAAGGCAGTGGAAAACGAACTCGTGCAGAATGCCGAAAATATCCAGTGCATTGTATCCAAGAGCAAATTTTCCGAAAATTGCGTTAATTTTGGTGATACGCAGAAACCAAATATTTATAACTTTGCAGATAATATTGACACTATAAAATTCATTACAGGACTATGCAGAAAATAATTAAATACAAGGTATCCGACGATGCCGAATTCGTAAGGGAAATAGAGTTGAAGGACGATTCTTCGTTCAAGGATTTGCACACCGCCATACAGAAGGCTTGCAAGTACGACCCGTCGCTCATAACGATGTTCTACATTGCCGACGAGAACTGGGAGGTTGACGATGAACCCGAAAACGAGATTCTTCTCGAACGCATGGACGAAAAGACTCAGCAGGATTGCCGTCTTATGGAAGATACACCACTGAATTTTGTCAAGGTTGAAAAGGGACAGAAGTATCTGTATATGTACGACCTTTTGTCGGAACGTTGTTTCTTTGTGGAAGTTGTTGATGTTCGCAACTTTACAAAGAAGGATGAGAAGACGAAGTTCCCGAAATGCACTTTTGCGGAAGGTTTGCCACCACAGCAAATCGAGATGGACGACCTTGAGGAAGAGTTTGAAGAGAATCCAAACATTGAAGATTTTGACGAGTTTGACGAAGAGGAGGAAAATCCTTACTACGACAATGAGTTCGAGGATGGCTACGATGAATTTGGTGGCGGCTACAACGACGACTACAACTACTAAGCGCGTAATCATTTGGCGAAATACCTTATAATAATTGCAGGTCCGACTGGAGTTGGAAAAACCGACCTAAGTATCGGTATCGCCAAGCATTTTGGTGCGGAGATTCTGTCGTGCGATTCAAGGCAGTTCTACAAGGAACTCGGAGTCGGTGTCGCAAAGCCTACAGCCGAGCAGATGAAGGAAGTCAAGCATCATTTCATTGACAATGTGTCTGTTACGGAACGATATAGCATCTGGCAGTACGAAAACGATGCGATAAAACTTCTGGATGAATATTTCAAGATTCATGACTATGCTGTAATGTGCGGTGGTTCTGGACTTTACATTGATGCCGTGTGCAATGGAATCGACCTTATGCCAGACCCTGACCCTGTTATCAGGCAGGAGGTAATTGACTTGTATAACGAAAAGGGGATAGAAGCCTTACGCTTTGAACTTCAGCGTATTGACCCCGAGTATTATGCACAAGTCGATTTGAAGAATCCGCAGCGCATTATGCGGGGCATTGAAATGACAAGGCAGACAGGCAAGCCATTTTCTCAGTTCCGTACCAATACAAAGCAGAAACGTCCTTTTGAGACAATAAAGATACTCATAAATACCGACCGTAATATTCTGTACGACAGGATTAACCGTCGCGTGGACATTATGTTGGAACGCGGTTTGGTGGAAGAGGCACGCAATTTGCTTAAATATAGAGATATGACTGCTTTGCGAACAATCGGTTACCTTGAACTTTTCGACTACTTTGATGGCAAGACAAGTCTTGAAGAGGCTGTTGAACTAATCAAGCGCAATTCACGCCGCTATGCCCGCAGGCAGATAACTTGGTTTCATAGGAACAACGATTATATTGAATGCGAACCGGATGTGTCGGTTTTAATGACGCAGATTAACAAAAGAATTAACGTATTACAAACAAATAATAATTAATATGAAGATGAATATTTTTTTAGCAATCGCAGTAGCAATAAGTATGACTGCAACGACATCCTGCAATCAGTCGCAGGCAAATGACGAGTCGAAGACTGTAGAAGTTACCACCGAGGCAAATGCTCCAGAAGAAATTGAATCGTTGGCAACTGAATTGATGTCGGAAGGTACAGAGGTTGATAAGGATAATGATGATGCTCTCTACTATATACCGAAGCAAATTTTGAAAAGGTAACAGCAAAGGGTCTTATCTTGGTTGACTTTTTTGCAACTTGGTGTGGACCTTGCAAGATGCAGAAACCTGTACTTGCAGAAGTGGCTAAGGAAAAAGCAGGTAAGTTGACAATTGGAACGCTCGACACCGACAAATGTCCTAACCTTTCTGCAAGATTCAACATCCGTTCAATTCCGTGTATGATTCTTTTCAAGGACGGTAAGGAAGTTAAGCGCATCATCGGCTATCACGAGAAGGCTGAATTGCTCAAGGAATTGGCAGAATATCTATAATCTGCTCTGTAACAAAAAATTAAAGGCTGCCGATCGACAGCCTTTTTTGTTTTACATCGCTTTTCTCCAAAATCTGTTTGTAATGTCAATAGGTTTAGTATTGTAGATTTTGTACATCCTCTGGTTGGTTGTCTTTTTGTCAAGGCCGCCATATTTTGGATTGTATTATATTATATCCACTACCTCTTGGATCAGACTCAGGATTTAAAAATATATCAATCCTTTTTCTAGCATGCTCTGGTAATATAAAATTGTATGCCAATGGTACAGAAATACAAACAGATTTTGGAGAAAAGCGATGTAAAACAAAAAAGGCTGTCGATCGGCAGCCTTTAATTTTTTGTTACAGAGC
>CAJOEG010000253.1 GCA_905233405.1 uncultured Bacteroidales bacterium
CGGTGCCATGTGACGAGGAGTTGCCGTCAACAGAATTGACGTGTATCGAAATAAAAAGGTCGGCATTGTTGCGATTGGGACTTGGATTTCGACGACGAGGATTATGGACCTTCATTCGGAAAGATGTATTTCAACATGGACCAAACCCAAATCGCTCTCGAGGTGGATGTCTCATGGTTTGGCGGACCGTGCTCGAATCTCTCTGTTTACGATTGCCAGTCGAAAAAAGTCAATAAAATCATTTTGTACCAATATGATGACGACTTGGGTTATGTCGTTTTTATGGAAAACACTTTCGAGGCCTACCAGCCAAAACTGAATTTCGGAGAAGGACTTTTCGAGGATGCTGCCGGCTTTTATTATCTTGGCGGCGGCAAGCGCGTGTGCCTGAACGACAAACTCAACGATTCGGAAATCACTAATCTGAATTTTGAAGACATGGAATTCGAACATTATCCAGTCGAACTGGATCCTTCGGGAAAGAAGGTGCTTTTTGCTTCGTCAACGTTTTTGGGCGATGGTCTTGTCGGCTTTTATGCCGTGTCGAGTTTGGGGACGGCAAGTCGCAGGTCGCTTTGTCCGGTTCCGATGTTATGGAAGACCGTCCCCAATGGCTGAACAACGGCTCCTTGGTGTATGTCGGCTCTACCGATGGCGCTACTTTGTTGCTTATGGATGCCAACGGCGCTACCCGTCCCATTGCCCAGACAAACAAGTTTTTTGTTCTGCCATGATTATAACCAAAGTGAACTAAAAAGAGACTGTCATTACTTGCTCCGCGCGTGAGCTAAAGGTTCCGCAAGTTAGAATGCTTTAACAGCCGAAGGCAGAGGAAACTTGTTTACTATGTTGAGGCGCAAAAGCATCTGCTAAGCAAACAATAACGCGATACGGAACGGGGAGTCGGCAAAGTTCGGCTGCCGTTTTTTGTTTGCAAATGGGGATAACGCAGGGCGAAACAATCCAACCGAGGATGCAATCCACGGTATCGGCATCAGCCGCCACCAGCCCCAAAGGGGCGAAAGAACCAGAACATTTTAATACCCGACAATAATACAAATATACACCCGCAAAAAAATATTATAGGTTATTTAGATAACCTTAATTTACATTTAAAAGGTTATTACGATAATCTTTTTTGTCGCATTTAGTATGTCAATCCTACAATCCAAAGCGGAAGTTTCTTTCCCACAGGGAATTCCATTTTGTCGGTAAGAATGTATGAATTTGGAATGTCGGCAATTTGGTCGAAGGTTTTGCCTTGTCCGCCAACTTCAAGCGTAATTATTCCGTCAATTAGGAAGTCGCCGGTTTTCTTGCCATATTCTACCGAGTGTACAGCCGACAACTGATTTACAACAAAACATTCCCATATTGTTCCAATCATATTTTGCTGTCCGATGGCATAGAAAAGATTAGGATTGTGAAGGTATATTTTGTCGGGCTTCTGCATTTTAGTTACCGACTTGTTGTCGGAGTAGAGCAGGTGCAACAATTCCGCCCGATTAAGACTGTCGAGGTAACTTAATATTGTATGCTTGTTGAGTTCCAGATATTTGGCGAGTTTTGCGATGTTAACTTCGTATGGAACATTTTGCGCAAGGTAGAGTAGCAGGGCTTTTATCCGCCGAGTGTATGACGGTTCCACTCCGCAGAACAATGTCATTTCCTGGTCAATGATAAAGTTGACCACATTTTCGATGCGACTGTAGTATTCGTCGGCATTGCCATCGTAGAAAGGGTAGTAGCCAACCCTAAGGTATTCGTCAAACATAGGTTGTGGTCTGCAAACTACATTTATCTCCTTGCAAATTTCGTAGGGTGACGAAAGTATGTCGGACAATTTGTGCGCAGGAAGTTTTATGCCTTTGTAGAAGTGCAGAAATTCCCTGAAAGACAAGCCTTCCATATCGTAACTTAGCACACGCCTTGACAAATCGGCATCTGCATTCAGTATCTGTATCAACGAAGACCCGCTGAAAGTAATCCGCATGTCGGGATATAGGTCAATAATTTCCTTTAGTTCGCAGCTCCATGTCGGATATTTGTGAACTTCGTCAAGGAACAGGTGTTTTCCGCCCATCAGGTGGAAGTTCTCCGCCAGTTCGAGCAAAGTATGATTCGTAAAATACATACTGTCGAGTGTGCAGTAAAGGGCTTCGCCTGCTTGAGTGCCGTACTTTTGTTTGATGTATTGGCGTATAAGGGTTGTTTTGCCAACACCCCGTGAACCGCGAATCCCAGTCAATAATGTTCATTGTTTCACAGATAATGTCCATGCTTACCTGAGAAATCAGTATGCCGTGTTTTTTGAATAAAGTTTCCATGCCGCATAGTTTTATCTGCTGCAAAAATAAAAAGAGTTATTTTAATGACCAAATTTTTCAGCAAAAAGGTTATTGTAGTAACCTTTTTTGTATGATAGTTGATTAAAAAATCGAAAATAATATTGTGATTTCAAATATTGTTTGTATTTTTGTAGAATTCTAAAATACTTTTAACATGAAAAGTCATAAAATGTATAAATGGGTTCGCGGCATATTGACCGCTTCCGCTTTTACTTCTGTTATGTTCATAATGCAGGCATGCTATGGAACACCAGAAGGTCGTATGAATGAGGTTACAATGAGTGGTACTATTATTGACAAGGCCACTTCACAACCTTTGTCAGGGATTAGCGTTACATGTGGGTCGTCATATTCAGGTGATTATTCGTTTTCAGATGAAAATGGGCAGTTTACTTTGACTTTCCTTATAAGTAGAGAGTATTATGAACGAGGTTATTTTGATCTTGAATTTGCTGATACTTTAGATCGTTACCAGACATTGGATACTGTTGTTGAATCAAGCAGCAAATTGGAAATATCGCTTGTCGCCAAATAGTTTATGCCACAAGCATTTCACAACTATTTCCGCAGGAAGGAAACCCAACTTCACGAACTGAATTATCTTTTCTGGGAATGTACTCAGCGTTGCAATCTGAATTGTAGACATTGCGGTTCGGATTGTACTGTTTCGTCGGCATTGAAGGATATGCCTTTCGATGATTTTCTGAAGGCGATTTCTCCTTTGGAAAAACGCTATTCTCGAAATTCGGTATTCATTGTAATTACTGGCGGAGAACCGCTTGTCCGTTCGGACCTTGCCGACTGTGGACGCGAGTTGCGCAGACACGGATTTCCGTGGAGCATTGTCACCAATGGTTATGCCTATGATTCGGCTATGCATCGCAAACTTATGTCGGCTGGAATGTGTAGTATTACGGTTAGCCTTGATGGTTTGCGCGAGACCCACGACGCATTTCGCAAACGTGTTGGCAGTTTCGACCATGCTATGAATGCCATCGACTTGATTGCCAATGAGAAGCATCTGCCGACATACGACATTGTAACCTGCGTAAGCCCGATGAATTTAGGTCAACTTGATGAAATGAAGCAAATGCTGGTTGAACATAAAGTCAAGGCGTGGCGTTTCTTTACTATTGCGCCTATTGGCAGGGCTGCAACCGACGACGGCTTGAGGCTCGATGGCACTCAGTTGAAGCAACTTATGGACTTTATTGTTGCCACGCGCAAGGAGGGGAAAATTGATGCAAAGTTCAGTTGCGAGGCCTATCTTGGCAACTACGACCGCAAGGTTCGCGACTGGCATTACTTCTGTCGTGCCGGCATAAACATCGGCTCGGTGCTTGCCGATGGCTCGATTTCCGCTTGTCCCAACATCGACAGGCGTTTTGCTCAGGGAAACATCTACACCGACGATTTCCTTGATGTGTGGGACAACAAGTTTGAGGTTTTCCGCAACAGGGACTGGATGAAATGTGGCATTTGCGCAAATTGCCGTGAGTTTAGGAATTGTCTTGGCGGTGCAATGCATTTGCATACAGCGGATTGCGGCGAGATTATGGAGTGCCATTGGGGAAAGTTGAAGGGTTGACGGCACGTTCCCGTTTACTATAACAAAAAAAGCGACAAAAGTCGCTTTTTTTTTGTTGTCTGTTAGCCTTTAAGCCTGTTCGCTTTTCAGATCCAATTTAATTTCCAGTTCTTCAAGTTGTTCCTTGGCAAGAGGGGCAGGGGAACCGCTCATTACGTCGCGTCCGGAATTGTTCTTTGGGAAGGCGATGAAGTCGCGGATGCTGTCGGCACCTGCAAATATCGAGCACAATCTGTCGAACCCGAAAGCCAAACCAGCGTGAGGCGGTGCGCCATATTCGAATGCGCCCATCAGGAAGCCGAACTGTTCCTGTGCCTGCTCGTCGGTGAAGCCGAGAGTGTGGAACATCTTGTTTTGCAAAACTCTGTCATGGATTCTTATCGAACCGCCACCGACTTCGCTGCCGTTCATTACAATGTCGTAGGCATTTGCGCGGATTTCACCCCATTTCGACGGATCATCGAGAAGATATTCATCTTCTGGCTTTGGCGCGGTAAACGGGTGGTGCATAGCATAGTAGCGTTGAGTTTCGTCGTCCCATTCGAGAAGCGGGAAGTC
>CAJOEG010000254.1 GCA_905233405.1 uncultured Bacteroidales bacterium
CTTAACCGCGAAACGCTCGAAAACAAGGAGTTCAAGTTCAAAGGCAACTACTACTATATCGACGAGACTGGCAAGCTCACCGTATCGTGGCGAGGCGAGCAGAACATGTACATGCGAATCGGCACCGACTACTACAAAAAAATAGTGGACGTATGCCCCAACGGTCAAACCGAATTAAACATAATGAAATGGACAGAACAGGCCATCAAGCGTGACTATGCCAAAAGCAACGAATTTCTACGCCACATACCAAAATTCGACAATTTTACTAATCTGCCAGACAATGATCCGGAAACATACCGTCAGTTTGTCGAAAGCAGCAAGGACGGTGTCAAGTCGAGACTGTACAACAGGTATTTTCCTGTATTCCACAAACCCGAAAAAGGCCAGTGGAACAGCAGCAACAAGCTGCTGCACCATATATTCGACTA
The DNA here is from genome assembly GCA_905233405.1 of uncultured Bacteroidales bacterium. Classification (GTDB taxonomy): domain Bacteria; phylum Bacteroidota; class Bacteroidia; order Bacteroidales; family ML635J-15; genus Bact-19. The sequence continues at coordinate 432 of CAJOEG010000254.1, forward strand.
CCGCAATGCCAGTGGCGAATCTCTATATGAATTTGCGCTCGACTACCTTCAGCTCATCTATACCTAGCCTGTACGCCATTTGCCCATATTGTGTCTCATCAGCCGCGAGCGTGGCACCGGAAAGACCACATTCTTATCGCTTCAGCGAGCAATATTCAATGAGAATATGCGAATACTTGACAGCGAGCGAATCAGCAGCCATTTCACCAGTCCGTGGGCCGGGAAACTCATAGTGGCCGTTGACGAGTCGCTCATCGATACCGACAAACCAACTGTGACCAATCGTCTGAAGATGATAGCAACCAACCCCACTATTCCGCTCGAAGGCAAGGGTAAAGATGCCAAGGAAGTTCCAAACATATCTAAACTCATAATGTGTTCAAACGACGAAAGCAACTTCATGAAGATCGACATCGAGGAAAATCGCTTTTGTGTCGTCAAGGTACCACAGATTCCTCAGGAAGAAAACGATCCTCGCATGGCAGACAAGATGGCGGAGGAAATACCTGCGTTTCTATATTTTCTGAAAAATCGCCAGTTGTACTACCCCGAAAAGAGTCGCCTTTACTTCGACGAAAAGATATACGACACTCCAGCGCTAGACAAGATCAAGCGGCGTACCGAGAACGGACTTGTAAAGAACCTGAAGGATGTAATCCGCAACCAGTTCACATATATGCACTCCGACACCATCAACATGTCGCTGTCGGTTTTGTACGAACTGGTATCGGAGCAGTACAAGTACGCCGACCGCCTAAAGATCGCCGAATACCTACGCGACAACGGCTACCGTACAGGATGCGCCAAGATGTTCTCGTGGAGGCGAAGCATAAGTTTGCCCGAAATTTCCGACAAGGACAGGTTCTACACTTTCAAGGCCTCCGACTGGATGACGCAGGAGGAGTTTGAGGAACTGCGTAGCGAAATAGAGGCAATCCCCAAGTACGACAGCGACGATGACGACGACCTGTACGATGAAGAAAAACTGCTCGCCGAGGAACTGCCATTCGGCAATTAATACGACTTTCATTTTATTTCACCTTTTACTGTTTTGGACACCCTCGCAACGAGGGTGTTTTTTTTTAACGAAAAATGCTAAAAAAAATACACGACAAACATTTGCCAACAAAAAAAAACGTGCTACATTTGTGCTACATTTTGGACAGAAACAATACATAATAGGATATGTGTAAAATAGATGCTGGAATAATAACCAGAGCCAATAGAAGAACCATCGAAAATGTCCGTACAAGGGTGGACAATATTAGTTTGGATGTCATTGTAGTTTCCACAGAACACATGGGCAAGACTTATTCCCAGACAATAACTACGGAACAACTTAAAGAGGCTTTTGGAAGGTCGTATGAAAGAGTAGCAAAAGGTGCGCAAGTATAATTTCCTATATAAGAAAATAGTTCAAGGAGAACGCGATGTCGTTGGTCACATAGCGTATGCTCTTTACAAGGATGCCAAGATAAAGTACATTGAGAATTACAAGGCAAAGAACAATGGCGACGAACCTACGGAAGATAGTCTTGAATATTTTCACAGTATATCCTGTCTTGATGAGGAAGTAGAACGATACAGGTTGCAGGCTACAGCAATACTGCAGGATTTTTCTCAAAATACTTTAGAGGAGACAAAGAAGAAAATGGACAAGGAAAATGCTGACTTAATAAAAAAAATCAAACCGAGGTCATTCATGTATGGTGTTTCGCAAAGTATTGTGGGGGCTTTGTTGTTTATGATTCTTATTGCAGCGATAATCTTTGGTGTCACATTTTCGCAAAAAGAC
>CAJOEG010000255.1 GCA_905233405.1 uncultured Bacteroidales bacterium
CATAACGGTATGTATTTTACTTTTTCACTACAAATATACAAAAAAAATATCGTTATCTACTTGATTTTTAGCTAATTATTTATTTCGAACTGACGTTATATTAAAGTTGAATTTGACCCAACACACCCAAAAGGAAAATACGGTGCGCTATTAATGCCGGAGGATGCGAAGAATGGTTTGAACTTCTTTGAAGGATTCAGGTCGGATATTTTAAATCAAATAAAGAAACATCCGAAACTGAAAAATGGACAAAATGAAGGTCTTTACGCAAATATGCTTAGAAGTGAGCATATTCCATGGAATGTCTTTATTCCTATGAAAACAGACCTAATTGCATCGGCAAAAGTATTCAACGACATTATTGGTGAACATATTATTGATGAAATTACCGACATTCGCATAGAATGGGCTCCAGAGAAAACAAAATGTCTCAATGACAACACCTAATTCGATGCGTATGTTGAATTTAAGCATAATGGGCAATTAGGAGGCATAGGAATAGAAGTAAAATACACAGAAGAAGGTTATCCATTTGGACAAAAAGAATACCGCGAAGTTATGGAAAACGAACAATCTAACTATGCTAAAGTTACTAGAAAATGTGGTCTATACAAACAAGATATTGCCAGAAAAACAATTCGGGAAACAGAACTTTGGAAAGATGATTTTAGGCAAATATGGAGGAATCATATTCTTGGAGAATCAATGGTAATGAACCAAATGTTGGAGAGATTCTACAGTATTACACTATATCCTAAAGGCAACTTACACTTTACTGAAGTTTTGCCTAAATACAGAAAATTTTTATCTATATATGGGAAATCAAAATTTAAGACAATCACAATCGAATCTTTGATCGACTTACTGAAGATTCATTTCCCGGATAATTCAAAGACACAATATTGGATAAAATATCTCCAAACTCGTTATCCATTCTAATAATTAATATCAGAAACATAAAAACATTCCGACTCTGCCTTTCCAACAATACAAAAGGAATATGGGAATAAAATTATATACATAGTACAAAAGAATGGTCGTGCCACGGCGCGACTCAACAAGAAACGGCGTGCTTCGACAAGCTCAGCAACCGCCAGTCATAGAAACGTGAAACCTAGAAACGGCTTTAGCCATAGAAACAGCGAAGCGTCCGAATATCATTCCTTCCGCAGGACAATTTAAAACAATCGCGCCAGCGAACCTATTAAAAGGCTGTTAGCCTTCAAGCCTTTTAGCCTGCTAGCCCTTTTAGAAAATTCTTCTAATCCCATTAATAATTCTTTAAGAAACATCACTGAAAATACTTTATACCTTTGCAATGCCGTTGCTTCCAAAGCCTGCCAGACAGACTTCGCAGGAGTTGGAATTGCGGTGCAGAAATAAAAAACAGAATTAGAAAATGACGACAAAGAGGCATAGCTATGAGTAACATTGAATTTGCAAACCCCGAATATTTATGGTTCCTCACCGTGCTTATCCCGATGATAGCATGGTATGTGTGGCGCCGAAAGAAATCGGTAGCCTCGATGAATGTTAGCTCGCTCGAAGCTTTTAGCGGAAAGCGTCCGCCGTGGCGTTACATTTTGCGACATGTGTTGTTTGCCGTAAGGCTCGCATGCGTTGCACTGATAATTGTTGTAATTGCCCGTCCGCAAAGCACCGACAGCTGGGAGGAGCAGAAGACCGAAGGCATCGACATTGCCATTGCACTCGACATTAGCGGCAGTATGCTGGCCGAGGATTTCCGTCCTAACCGTATCGAAGCCGCCAAGAACATCGGTATGGAGTTCGTTTCGTCGCGTCCCGACGACAACATCGGCCTGGTGGTGTTTGCAGGCGAAAGCTACACGCAATGCCCGCTTACAATCGACCACGCCGTGCTGCTCAACCTTTTCGGAAGCATCAAGAGCGGACTTATCGACGACGGAACTGCCATCGGACTTGGTCTTGCAACCGCAGTCAACCGTCTGCGCGACAGCAAAGCCGTGAGCAAGGTCATCATCCTGCTTACCGACGGCGAAAACAACATGGGAAACATTTCGCCAACCACGGCAGCCGAATTTGCCAAGGAGTACGGCATCCGCGTCTATACCATCGGTATAGGTAAGAACGGTAAAGCACCCTACCCTTTCAAGACTGCATTCGGAACAACTGTATATCAAGACATTGATGTAAAGATTGACGAGGAAAGTCTTACGCAGATTGCCGAGATGACAGACGGACTACGCCGAAATCGACAAGATGGAAAAGACCCAGCTCGATGTCAAGTCGTTCTCAAAGCCACGCGAAGAATATATGCCGATACTCGTATGGGCATTCATACTTCTGCTGATAGAACAAATTTTAGGTTTAACGGTATTAAAAAATACTTTTTAGGCTATGTTCAGGTTTCAGAATCCACAATATTTATGGTTGCTGCTCGTGATAGCAGCATTGGCGATACTGTTTGCCGCAGCCGAAATCATAAGGCGCAGAAGGCTTTAAAAAGTCGGCGATGCCAACCTTGTAAAGCTGCTAATTCCCGAAGCCAGCCTCGGCAGGAAAATCGCCAAGCTGATAATGGTTTGCTTCGCAATAGCCTGCATAATCGTCGGACTCGCCCGCCCGCAGTTCGGATCGAAGCTTAGCGAAGTAACGCTCAAGGGCGTAGAGATTGTTACCGCTCTCGATGTCTCGAACTCTATGCTTGCCGAAGATGTCAAGCCAAACCGTCTGGGCAACGCCAAGATGTTCATCGAGAGGATTCTCGGCAAACTCAACGGCAACCGTCTCGGAATGGTGATTTTCGCAGGCGATGCATTCGTGCAGATGCCAATTACCACCGATGTGCGCTCGGCAAGGCTATATCTGTCATCCACAAGCACGGACGACATTGCCGTGCAGGGCACCGACCTTGCAAAAGCAATGACACTTGCTGCACGCTCATTTTCGAGCAACGAGGAAGCATCGAAAGTCATTATCCTTATGACCGATGGCGAAAACCACGAAGAAGATGCTATCGAGGTGGCAAAATCGCTCAAGGAACAGGGAATAATCGTTATGACAGTAGGTTTCGGTTCGCCAAGCGGCGTGCCCAT
>CAJOEG010000256.1 GCA_905233405.1 uncultured Bacteroidales bacterium
GTCAGATAATTTGTTTTATCTGCACTTTTCACCACAATCATAGGATATCCATGACGATAAAGTATATAATTGACTATCAACCTGGAAATACGCCCATTCCCGTCCTCAAACGGATGAATACGGATATATTTATAATGAAACAATGTTGCAAGTTCAATAGGACTCATCTGTCCTTTTTTCTCCTCTTCATTGTACCATCGTATCAAATCTGCCATCAATGCAGGTGTTTCTTCGGGCGATGCGTACTCAAATCGGTCACCATAACGAGTAATCACACTATTCGGTCGAGTCTTGTACTGCCCAGCATGTATTGTATAACTCGTCTGCCCTCCCCCTGGAAGATTACGGTAAACAGTATAATCTTCGCGAAGCAAAGTGCGATGCAATGTTCGAATAAAGTTCTGAGTCAAAGGCATATCATTTAGAACGGATTCTTCCCTCATCATATTGAGCGTTACATTGCTTGCTGTCATATCTTGCACATCCTTCACATCGGCCTCGCCAATGACCTTACCAAAAAGCAATAAAATCTCCGTCTGTCCGTAAGTAAGCGTATTTCCCTCAATATGATTCGAATTGTAATTGAAATCAATTGTAAATCTACGGCTCAAACGTTCCCTGTCTGCATTCGACAATGGCTGAATCTTACGCCAAGCATCAATCGCTTTTTCTAATGTCAAGTAACGCATAATTAAAATCTTTTTTAAAAGGTGGCTATATAGCCACCAAATCGGCAACAAAAATACAATTTATTTTTATTATGCAAGAATTGGCAAGAAAATTTTTACAGATTCAGGTTAATACTAGCCGACATTATTTCAGAGAATCAAATTTTAACCATTCTTTTAGTATTTAGAAATCTTAGCAATTACAACATTAAGTAACTTTGCCGAAAATTAAATTTCATACACTAATGAAGAAATATTGTATAGGCATTTTAGCCTTAAATGTATTGATTATGTTATCATCGTGCAACAATGAGACAAAAACTAACAGCAACGAACCGCTAAAGTACCCCGAGACAAAGAAGTGCGATACCGTTGACAACTATTTTGGAACAGCCGTAGCCGACCCGTACAGATGGCTCGAGGACGATTTCTCCGACGAAACTGCCAACTGGGTGAAGGCGCAGAACGAAGTCACAAACAACTACCTTGCAAAGATTTCGTACCGCGACAAGATGAAAAATCGCCTTCAGGAAATAATGAACTACCCGAAGGAAAGCGCTCCATCGAAGAAAGGCAGCCGTTACTTCTTCTACCGCAACGACGGCCTTCAGAACCAGAGCGTCCTGTACTACAAGAACTCGCTCGATGGTGACGCCGTTGAACTCCTCGACCCAAACAAGCTGTCCGACGACGGCACTGTAGCACTGTCGAACCTTGGCATTTCCGACGACGGAAACTACCTTGGCTACGCAATTTCGCGCAACGGCAGCGACTGGGAGGAAATTTTCGTCAAGAACATCGAAACTGGCGAAACCCTCAACGATCACCTGATGTGGGTTAAATTCACCAGCATAGCTTGGAAGGACGATGGATTTTTCTATAGCCGTTTCCCAGAACCAACCAACGAACTTTCTGGCGTAAACGAAAACGGTCAGCTCTACTACCACAAGGTTGGCACCGAGCAGAAGGAAGACCAGCTTGCTTACGAGGATAAGGACAATCCTGATGTCAGTTTTACCGCCGATGTCATAAACAAGAGGTACCTTATTATATATGGTAGCGAATCAACTTCTGGCAACTGCTTGTTCTACAAAGACTTGAATAAGGCAAATTCGGAATTTGTAAAGCTCGTCGATAATTTCGACAGTGACTACGCTGTAATCGATGAAATTGACGGCAACTTCATAGTTATGACCAACTATTTTGCTCCCGAATACAAAGTTATCAAGATATTCCTCGACAACCCGACTCCTGCAAAATGGTTAGACCTTATTCCAAAATCGGATGCAGGCGTACTTACTGGCGTCAGCCACATCGGCAAAAAGTTGATTGCCAACTACACCAAGGACGCTCACTCTGTAATCCGCATTTTCGACGAAGAAGGCCATTTCATCAGCAACCTCGACAACGATATGATTGGAACTATCAGCGGATTCAGCGG
>CAJOEG010000257.1:0-2098 GCA_905233405.1 uncultured Bacteroidales bacterium
AAATATTTGTATTAAAAGTTTTCAATACAATCAACAAGTTTTTTTATTCTTTGAATTTTATTCTTTTATTTAAAAAACTTTTAAAAAATAAAAAATGACCTCTACAAAGAACACATCATCAAAAGATTTGAAAATAGAGATAGAAGCGCTGAAGAAAGAAAAAGGCGCTGTGATATTGGGTCATTATTATCAGAAAGGCGAGATACAGGACGTAGCCGACTATATAGGCGACAGCCTTGCTTTGGCTCAGCAGGCTTCGAAAATAGATGCGCCCATCATTGTGATGTGCGGGGTTTATTTCATGGCTGAGACGTGCAAAATCATCTGTCCGGATAAAAAGGTGTTGATTCCCGATGCGTCTGCTGGGTGTTCGCTTGCCGACAGTTGCAACGCTGATGATTTCCGAAAATTCATTGAAGAGCATCCGGGCCACACAGTGGTCAGTTATGTAAACACATCGGCAGCAGTAAAAGCATTGACTGATATAGTTGTGACATCTTCGAATGCTAAAAAGATAATAGAAAGCCTTCCAAAAGATGAAAAGATAATTTTCGGACCTGATAGAAATCTTGGTGGATATATAAATTCAGTTACGGGCAGGTCGATGCTGCTGTGGGATGGTGCTTGCCATGTTCACGACCGTTTCTCTATAGAGAAACTGGCGGAGTTGAAGCGTCAGCATCCGAAAGCCAAAACACTTGCCCATCCCGAATGTCGCAAACAGTTGTTGATATTGGCTGACAAGGTTGGTTCGACTGCCGCTTTGCTAAAATTCGCAGTTGAATCGGAATATGACGAATTTTTGGTGGCAACGGAGTCGGGCATCCTGCATGAGATGCAGAAGAAGTGTCCGCAGAAGAAGTTTATTCCGGTTCCTGCCGAAGATTCCACTTGTGGCTGCAACGACTGCAATTTTATGAAGCTCAACACCCTTGAAAAACTGCGCGATTGTCTTCGTGACGAAAATCCTGAAGTGTTTGTAGATAAGGCAATAGCCCGCGAGGCCATCAAGCCAATAAAACGTATGCTTGAATTAAGTTAAATTTTTATTATTTTGTAATCAAAACAACAAATATATACAATGGATTATAATCATAAAGAGATTGAACAGCGCTGGCAAAAAGCGTGGAAAGAAAACAAAACGTATAAAACTGAAATAGACTCGTCAAAGCCTAAATTTTATGTGCTTGATATGTTTCCGTATCCTTCAGGAGCGGGACTGCATGTGGGTCACCCGTTGGGGTATATAGCCTCGGATATTTATTCGCGTTACAAACGTCTGAAAGGTTTTAATGTGCTTCACCCGATGGGCTACGACTCCTACGGACTTCCCGCCGAGCAATATGCCATCCAGACAGGTCAGCATCCCGAAAAGACCACTAACGAGAATATAGCCCGCTATCGCGAACAACTTGATAAAATAGGTTTCTGCTACGATTGGGACCGAGAAATTCGCACTTGCGACCCTGAATATTATCGCTGGACACAGTGGGCTTTTATCCGTATGTTCAAGTCATATTACGACAAGAATACTGATAAGGCTGAAAGCATCGACAAGTTGATTTCCAATTTTGAAAGCCGAGGCACTGAAGGCATAAACGCCGCTTGCGGTAAAGAATTGACATTCACCGCTGAAGAATGGCGCAATATGTCGGAAAAAGAAAAGAGCGACACTTTAATGAACTACCGCATCGCTTATTTAGGCAATACGATGGTAAACTGGTGTCCGAAACTCGGCACTGTCCTCGCCAACGACGAAGTGAGCGAAGGACTGTCGATTCGCGGCGGTTATCCCGTAGAACAGAAATTGATGTATCAATGGTGCTTGCGTGTTTCGGCTTATGCGCAACGACTTCTTGACGGACTTGAAACGCTCGATTGGACCGAATCGTTGAAAGAAACGCAACGCAACTGGATAGGCCGTTCGGAAGGTGCTGAAATGCACTTCAAAGTGGTCAATAGCGACGTTGATTTGGAAATATTCACCACCCGCGCCGACACGATTTTCGGTGTGACTTTCATGGTGCTTGCTCCCGAAAGCAAATATGTCGATTTGGTGACTACTGCCGAACAGCGTAAAGCGGTCGAAGACTATCGA
>CAJOEG010000257.1:2109-2909 GCA_905233405.1 uncultured Bacteroidales bacterium
CGCCAAATAGAGAAGCGTGTGTCGGGAGTTTTCACTGGCGCATACGCCGTGAATCCGCTCAACGGCAAAGAAATACCTATTTGGGTAAGTGATTATGTTCTTGTTGGTTATGGCACTGGTGCCATTATGGCTGTTCCGGCTCATGACAGTCGTGACTATGCTTTTGCGCGCCACTTCGATTTGCCGATAATTCCGCTTATCGAAGGTGCCGATGTCAGTGAAGAAAGTTTCGATGCCAAAGAGGGCATAATGATAAATTCCGACGGCGGCGAACTTAATCTTAACGGCATGGAAGTGAAGGCCGCCATTGCCCGCACAAAGCAGTTTATCGAAGAAAAAGGCATAGGCAAAGTGAAAGTGAATTATCGCCTCCGCGATGCCATTTTCTCACGTCAACGCTATTGGGGCGAACCGTTCCCTGTCTATTATAAAGACGATATTCCTTACACGCTCGACGAGAGCGAGTTGCCGCTGCTTCTCCCCGAAGTAGATAAGTATTTACCCACCGAAACAGGCGAACCGCCGCTCGGTCGCGCTAAGAACTGGAAGACTAAAGAAGGCTACCGACTCGAACTGAACACGATGCCAGGTTTCGCCGGTTCGTCGGCATATTATCTCCGCTATATGGACCCGCATAACAGTGAAGCCCTTGTTTCGAAGGAAGCCGACGAATATTGGCGCAATGTCGACCTTTATGTGGGTGGTACGGAACATGCCACAGGACACTTGATTTACAGCCGTTTCTGGAATAAATTCCTATATGATTTGGGAGTGGTTTGCGAACAAGAACCTTTCCGCAA
>CAJOEG010000258.1 GCA_905233405.1 uncultured Bacteroidales bacterium
TTTTTAGATAATTCAATAGAACACTGTCGCAGGCAGGTCGCTTAGCACTCAAAGACGAATTTTGAGCATCCGGTTCCGAGGCTTTTTCATAAGCATAACTTGCAGCACCCTGCCCATCGTAACTCAAGAATTTCGGATTGTAAATTACCTTTCCGAAACCTTCGTTTTTGAATTCTCCTACATAACATGATGTGCCTGAAAAATCTTTCACACCGCGCACTACAAATACAGAACCCTTCTCAATACCGCAACGGTCCATATCTCTAGACTGGCGCTTGAAATTCCACGGAGAATACTGGAATGTGCGCACCTGCGACTTTTCCCACACAATTTCTCCACCTGCACAACCCAACTGGTCTGCCGTTGGCGTAAACGTAGGCATTCCGTATTCATCGAAAAAGATAAGACGGGCATCCGCATATACAATTACGTAATCATCGTTGCGCTTTTCCACAACGGGTTCAGCATAGTCAACCGTTTCAATTTCAACAAGGCCGTACTGAGCGGTCTTGGAACGGCCCACGCGTTTTTTCCCAACAAGCAATGAGCTAACAAGTTCTTTGACATCTGTGGCCAAGGAGTCATCTACTTCCACCTCGAAAAACAGTTCCAAGCCTTTTCGTAATGACTCGTAGCCATACATTTGGCTATCCTTGGAACGGAACTTTCCCCTGTCGTACGCAGACTTTATCGCAAAGAATTTTTCTGGAACGACATCCGTAAACGAGCTCTTAGAATCGTTAAATGCGAGGAATCCGTTACGGCACTGTTTTAACTGCTTTTTCTTGAGGTCATCGCTAGCAAGGTTAGGGATACCATGATGGACATAGCATTCCTCCTTATAGCTGCCAAGCTTTGGATAAAAGAAACAAGACGGTACACGTAACGAGCGCACGCCATTCAAGGCCGGATGCGCATCGCCAAAACGAACTTTTCCGCTATGCAAAATATCCAAAGCAAGGTCACGATGTTCCGCATAGACATTCCCTGCCACAATTCCAAGGAAGTTGTTTCCAGGAATAAAGTCAAGTGTTGACTGGTTGCCCTCAGTAGCAGCGTGCTGGTTGAGGATTACATCGGTCAGCAAGGTGCATTTAAATTTCAAAGTAGACATTATTAGCAACCCTCGCATTTAAAAGTGCAACGACCAAGGCCACGATTTCTCCAGGAGCCCAATCGTTTGATAAGCCCCATACTCTTTTTCAAGACTTCAACAAAGTCCTCGGGGATATCAAGAATTTTACCCTGCAATTTGCATGGGACAACAACTTCAATACGACGAAGGCTATGGTCCTTTGCGACACCATTTTCGCCAATCGCCGTAGCCGAAAGTCTCTTGTACAAGAACTGCTGCAATTTGTCGCTCTTTATAGCTTTAGCCTCGTCATCACTCAAAGCGGCATTGCCAAAAAAGGCAACCCCTCGTGAAAACTTTTCTTTTGAATCAAACGAACCGAAAACCGCATCAATGCGTTCAGCAGAAACTTCTTGCGTCAATGCGGCATAATCTTCAACGGCCTCGCGCAAAAGCCCCTTAATAGTCTTGCCCGGAACAAAAGGCAAGTCATCGTCATCCTTGACCACCAAGGTATCCACATCGGCACCCGCCGAAAGTCCGGAGCCACAATGCCAGCCCGAAAAAAACTGTATCGTATAATTGATATTCACGTCAATACTCCTTATTTTGCGGACCTAGTTTCTTGATAGCGGACCGAATGTAACGACAAGACATCGTATGCAGGGGAATACTTCTCGCCATTACGCTGCACTTTGTTCTGCACCAATTCTTCAGCAACAGGACGCAAATCACTCTTTTCCAAAATGTTCACGATGCGCTCCGCCTTCTGTTTTGCCATACCAGCATCTTGAGATTGTAGCGTAAGCCACTGACGGACATTTGATTTTAACGCATTACCATCTTCGCCATCCAGCAAGTCGCACACTTCCATCAGCTTATCCACAGTCCAGCGATACGGAGTTTCTGCAAGATAGTAAGGTCCAAATACATACGAACAACCCGATGCAGTCAGCTCTTTATCGACAATTTTGTCAAAACTTTCGACAAAGCTACTCT
>CAJOEG010000259.1:0-1099 GCA_905233405.1 uncultured Bacteroidales bacterium
AATATTCTTTCTTTTGGTAAGGATCTCATTATGAAAAAATACCTTGATCTTTTTCTCCAACTTTGCGTCCACTATGAATTATAGCGGAATCATCGTTGGTGCAGCCGTATTTCTGAGCATCGGCATCTGCCATCCGGCTGTCATCAAAATAGAATATCACTGGGGAAAACAGTCCTGGTGGGTCTGGCTGGTCATCGGCCTGCTCTGCACGGGCTGTTCCCTCGCCGTAAAAAATCAGATTCTCTCCACCATTCTCGGCGGTTTTGCCTTTTCCTGCCTTTGGGGAATACATGAGATGTTCCTGCAGGAAAAACGCGTCCTGAAGGGATGGTTTCCGGAAAATCCCAAGCGCCATGCTTATTATGAAGCAAAAAGGGCGGAGCTGGGCATCAAGCTTTGACTTTCTCACAAAGAATTGCTATCTTTAGGGTCGCATTAAAACTGTGACCATGAAAAAACTTATCGAATGTGTACCCAACTATAGCGAAGGTCGGGACAGAGGAGTCATCGATGCCATCGTTGCATCCATCAAAACGGTAGAAGGCGTGAAAGTGCTGGATGTGGATCCCGGTGAAGCCACCAACCGCACAGTCGTAACCTTTGTCGGCGAACCCGAACCAGTATGCACCGCAGCATTCCTTGCAGTTAAGAAGGCTTCGGAACTCATAGACATGAGCAAGCACCACGGTGCTCACCCACGTTTCGGCGCTACCGACGTTTGCCCGTTGATTCCTGTTTCGAACATCACAATGGAACAGACCGTTGAATATGCACGCAAACTTGCAAAACGTATCGGCGAAGAACTTTCAATTCCAGTTTACTGCTACGAAAGTGCAGCTTTCGAACCCAAGCGCCGTAACCTTGCAAACTGCCGTTCTGGAGAATACGAAGCTTTGCCAAAGCGCATCGGTAGCGAAGAATGGCATCCAGATTTCGGTCCGCGCGAATGGAACGACAGCGTAATGCACACAGGCGCAACCGCTGTTGGCGCACGTAACTTCCTCGTTGCTTTCAATGTAAACCTTAACACTACTTCGGTAAACAAGGCGAACTCAATCGCATACGACGTCCGCGAACGTGGTCGTGTAAAGCGCGAAGG
>CAJOEG010000259.1:1112-3180 GCA_905233405.1 uncultured Bacteroidales bacterium
AACAAGGTATATGTTCCTGGTCTTCTGAAATCGGTAAAGGCAATTGGTTGGTACATTGAGGAATACGGAATCGCACAGATTTCGATGAACCTAACCGACATTGACGTTACACCTCTGCACGTTGCTTTCGACACTGTCTGCGAACGCGCTGCCGCTCACGGAATCCGCGTTACGGGTTCGGAACTTGTTGGTGTAACTCCACTCAAGACCTTGCTCGATGCTGGTCGTTACTTCTTGCAGAAACAAGGACGTTCGCTCGGTGTATCGGACGAAGAACTCATTAAGATAGCAGTACGCTCGCTCGGTTTGAACGACGTTAAGCCTTTCGACCCGAAGAAGAACGTTATTGAATATATGCTCGAGGACAACAAGCCAAAACTCATCGACATGGACTTGGTAAAGTTCTGCCATACTACCGCATCCGAATCTGCAGCTCCTGGTGGAGGTTCAATTTCGGCATATATGGGTTCTCTGGGTGCAGCTTTGGGAACAATGGTTGCAAACCTCACCGCTCTCAAGCACCGCAACGACGACACCTGGAAGAACTACAGCGACTGGGCAGAAAAGGGCAAATATTACCACGATGAACTGCTCAAGATGGTTGACGAAGACACCAATGCCTTCAACAAGATTATGGATGCATTCGCACTTCCAAAGGCTAGCGACGAGGACAAGGCACGCCGCAAACAGGCAATCCAGGAAGCAACTAAGTTTGCTATCGAAATACCTTTCAAGACCATGAGCCTCAGCTGCGAAAGCATGCAGGTAATGCTTGAGATGGCAAAGAATGGTCTCGAAGCTTCGATAAGCGATGCTGGCGTAGGTGCTTTGGCTGCAAGGTCGGCAGTTCAGGGAGCTTTCCTCAATGTGAAGATAAACTGCAAGTCGTACAACGACAAGGAGTTTGTCGCCGACATCCTGAAGAAGGGCGAAGAAATTGAAAAACGCGCTCTAGCAATCGAAAAGGAAGTTATGGAGATTGCAAACCAGAAGATAAACGGCTAGCAAAAATTTGTCGTACATAAAAAAGTCCGCCTTAGCATTGCTATGGCGGACTTTTTTTGATAGGATAAACAGGCTGTTGGACTGTTAGTCTGTCAGCCTGTTATCCTTTTATTGCTTTACAACCTGCTTGTTTATCACGAAGTCGGATGTGCTAACCCTTATGTTATATGCTCCGTTATGCAGATTGCTGAAATTCAAGATGGTTTCGTATCTGTTTTGTGGTGCGTCTGCCTGTTCTACATACACTAGTCTGCCAAGCATATCGTAAACCTCGATATTGGTAGCGCGGTTGCCGAAGTTGTCAAGTTCCAATGTCAACTCATTGTTGAATGGGTTGGGGTAGGCGAGTACGTCAGGTTCGCCAGCAGTTTCGATGCAATCAACAACTATGATTTCTGATGCTGTGCGAGTGCCGTCGTAGTCAACTTGAACAAGACGGTAGTAGTTTTCGCCGCCGTAAATGCCATAGTCGTTGTAACTGTAGTTGAGTGGCTCAATTGAATTTCCAGCACCAGCAATGCGTGCAATTTCAACGAAGTTGATTGCATCGTCGGAGCGTTCGAGTGAGAAGTAGTCGTTATTCTTTTCTGTGGCAGTAGTCCATTTTACAAGAGCAGAACGACCGTCGCAGGTTGCGGTGAACGATGTAAGCTCGATTGGAAGTATCGTGTTGTGGTCGATAGAGCCAAGCGAAAGGATCTTGTCGGATATTGCTCTTGTTGCCGGCAGTGTAACATCAACAGATATGGTTCCGTGCAGTCCCTCTGAAACGCTCTGGTTGCCACCGCCAACATTCTCCCAGCAGGAGCCGTTCCAGAATGCGCCATATATGTCAGCAGCATCGTATGTTACAGTATGTTCATTGAAATGAGCGTCTCCACTCTTTGCAGAAACAGTCAATGTAGCATTGAGCGGCGCTGTTGAGGCAACATTCCAGTACTCGAAGTTGCTTACATGGTCGAAGCGAGGATCGTTACCATCGCAGTTATTATTTGGATTCCACCAACGGGGATACTCGCTCTCATCGAAACCGTCAGAATTGTGGAAATAGCGCACCGAAACA
>CAJOEG010000260.1 GCA_905233405.1 uncultured Bacteroidales bacterium
AGTCGGGCTCGTTCTGAATGGACACGGCATCGACCTCAACGCCTTTCGACTTCATCCAACCCAGGAAGGTGTTCAGCCATGGGAAGAACTTGTCGTAGCAGTCCTCGCGCAACTTGCCTTTTTGGTAGCCCTGGTTCTGGGCGTTGCCGCCTTGGGCCGTGCCGTTGGTCTTGTAATCACCGGGGGGCGACCATGGCGTACCGAAGACGATGCCGCCGCGATTCTTGACGGTCTTGGCCGACGGGAGCGATCCGTTCCAGTCGTAATCGCCCCAGTTGTCGCCTGTGAAGCTGGGGGAGATTTCCATGCGCAGGATATTGAGCCCGATCTTCGACTTGGCGCCGTAGAGACGGCTAACACAGGCGTTGTCTGTTCCGAAGGGCTTCATGGCCCCGTCGCAGCATGCACCGCCGAAGCCTGTGACGGTCTGCTTACGAACGTCGCTGACGGTTAAGACATAACGGGGCTTTGCTGCTTGGGTGGTCGTTGCAGCCATCGCCACCAATAGGGTAATCAGAATCTTTTTCATTGACGTATAAAAATGGTTTATTTTCGAAATTGTGGCGCAAAGGTACGAAGAATTAGTCATACAATCCTTTCTCTATTATTAAATAATGTGTAATTTCATAGAAAATCGCCTACATCTCGGAAAATAATCGTAACTTTGCATGGTATGAAGAAATATCTACCTATATCTATATCGCTCGTTGCCCTGCTCATAATGGCTGTCGCCCTGCTCTTCTTTGAGTCCGACCTTCTGTGGAAGCTGCAGGAACGCAACCTTTTCCACTATCCGCCATCTTGCAGTTTTGTTATCATACACCTGAAACACAAGGACTACCGCAAGGCTTATCAAGCGGCATCAATACTTGCAAAGGAATTGCGAGAAGCCTTGAAAAATCGTGTACGTGGTCCCGAAGAACCAGCAGTAAACCGCATCAGCAACTACTTCATCGTAAACGTACACGTGCGCTTCGAAAAGTCAATATCAGCAACAAAAGTAAAAGCCTTCATCTTGGAAAAGGTGCAAATGATAAAATCCATCCCCGAACTCTCGCAAACAAATGCAGAAATTGATGTGGATCCGTACTAAACAAGGTTTCTATGTTTCTAAGTATGAAGTTGACGACAAGATGCAACCTTATTTAGGCATTGACAAACTTAAAACCTTGAACTAGAAACCAGAAACTTGAAACATCTTTAATATCTCCGCCAACTGCCGTGCACCTTCACGACGGGAGTATTTTGAGGTATTTATTGAATGGCAGGCGATAGAACCTGTTTGTGCAAATTCGGAATACAAATCGGAAAGCACTATCGCAAGATGATTCTTGTCCTTAACGACAATGCCAGAATGAGTTTCGTTTATCAAATCTTCCTGCAAGTGCGTGCTAACACCTTCTACCTCACCTACTGGATAATACTTATCTTTCAACGCCAATGCTTCTGCATCATTTGAATAACAGAACAAAATCAAACGTTTTAGTCCAAGATAATCGTATATCTTGGTGCCCATTATTGAATAATCGTTGAACAACAGCATTACATTATGTCTGCTCAGGTTCTGAAGCAAACTAGCATTATCCATACGAGGATAAACGTGAATATTGTTTTCAACGCTATTTCCAAGTGCAAACTGCTCAATCTCTTTATGCCTATTAATGCCGAAGAAATTCAATTCTATTTTCGGAGCACAATCACTATTCTGCACAAATTCTAAAAATGTAGAAATTACACTTTTGTAAGGATGCCAATCATAAATAGACCCAGCCAAAGCAATGCGAAGCGCTCCCATATCTGGACGTACATCCTCAACTTGTTTTATCGTTTCTGGATTATATCCATTGGGGATAATATAATATGTTGGAACAGAAATATTTTCGCTTATCTTTTTTTTTAAAAAGTCAGAAACTGTCGTTACAGCCGACATATTCTGCGAAAATTTTCTTTCGAAGAAACGGACAGATCTAATGCGCGACCTACCTTTATTTTGTGTCCACGGATCCCTATAGTCAGCCACCCACGGAATTCCGTATTTCTTGCTCAATGCCG
>CAJOEG010000261.1 GCA_905233405.1 uncultured Bacteroidales bacterium
TGTCGATTCTGTCAATCTTGTCGGTTGTTAGCAAAGTGTTCTTCCTTAGTTCGAGCGTGCGTTCCAAATAGTTTCTATTAATTTTTGCATTTCCATTGATAATCAGGCTGTCAAGTTTCACAATCTGACCTTTGTCAACCTTTATTTTGGCAGAGAAATTATTCTCGTCCATATTTACGCTGTCAAGCCACGACTTCGCAAAGATATATCCCCGTGCAGTATAGTAATCAACAACTTGCCCACATAACTGCGTGTAAAACAATGGACTTCCACCTTTTCGCCATATACGAAACGGAACTTCCGTCACATCCACATTCACATTCAGCAATGGTTGTCCGAGTGTTGCGTAAGCCGTCAAATCCTTCTCAACAACTCTTATGCTGTCGTAACCAGCCGACAGATATGACTTGCGCTGCATCTTTGCAATATAGTTTTCCAAGAAGTTATTTGCAGCAATGCTGTCGCTACATTTTTTCAGTGAAGAAAAGCGATAATCGTCTGATTCATTGTCGCGTACAAATATGCTGACTTTCTGTGAAAAAGCATTTGCACAGAAAAATATCGTGAATACAAGAGTCAATATGTTTCGTAGCGACAGTGACATTCCTATAAAACGCAAAGACACGATTTTTCGTGTCTTGCAATGTTATTTTGTAATTTTCAAACCTTAAATGAGACTTCTCATTTTGTGTAAATCGCCTTGATTGAACCGTATTTCTCGTCAAAAGCCACACGAAGTTTCTTGTTCTTGAAGATTTCTGCCGGCAAATGTCCGAGATAACCGCACTGCGGAATGGTCATCAGACTTCTATAGTATGTAAAATCCTCGAAATCAACTGATACAGAAACGTCTGCAGGAATCCTGTAGTACAACCCCATCTTCTTTTCTTTCTTCTTCAGGTCGTGCTGTCTGTCTTCCGTAGAAATCGCCAAGTTCCCTTGCCGCCTGCGAATTTTTGAGTACAAGGTATATCGGTTCGGAATTGGCGGTCTTCTGTTCGACCACTTCGTCGTTGGAAGTTATGTAACATATTGGTATTCTATCTTCTGCAAGTCCCGGTTGTGGCGTATAGTAGAACACATATTCACGAGTTTCCTTTACTATCTTGCCGACAAACAGTTCAAGATAACGCTTCTCCATATCCTTCAGTTCGTTGACCATAATGTCGATGTCGGCAGGCGGAGTTTCTGTCTCGAACTGTGCAGTAAGCACCTTGAACAGACGCTTCCTAATCTTGATGATGTAGTTTGCGGCTTCCTCGGCTTTCATTTCCTCGTCCTTGCTGATGATAACCTTATTATATATAGGTATCTTTTGGAAAACAGAATCTACCTCAACGACCTTATATGTCGTGTCGGTATTTTTAGTGAAGTTTTGTTTCACGCCATAGTCTGTAAACAAAGGAGTTGCAATGTTGCTAGCCTTGGTGAAATGGCTTTTCTCTTCATCATACGAGATTTCCGTCTGACTGTCGCAGTTGTAACCAGTGACAATGCCCCTGCTATTGTAGTTAAGGTTGGCTTCCTTGTCGCATACGACCATAAAGCAAGCATTAGGGTCAGGCTGTGCAATCTGACGAATGTCAACATTTTCTATTTTAACATCCGAAACATTTGTCATCTCGGCATTCTTTATGCACAAGTATTTTTCTGCATATTTTGAATATGGTCCTGGAACTAAAGTTTCCTTTGTAACGGTTACTTTTATTTCCAAAGTTGACTGCGGAAGATAATAAAGGAAAGAATTTTTCTTTATCGAAACTTCCGAATCGGAAATTGAAAATACTTTTATCTGCGCAAAAGCACAGATTGTTGATAACAATAATATTGCGACAACCAAACTAAATCTTTTCATAAGGACAACAATCTTTTTGAAAATTAAATTGCAAAGTTAGAATAAAATTTATTATCACAAGTTTTGCAACGCAGAACTTTTTTGCAAAGCGATAAGCATATACAAACATGTAATTTTATCTATACCAAACAACTACAAACATTTAGCTTTTTTATCAACAAAATGCTGTTATATTAATAAGGTATGATTTTTTTTATTAATTTTGCGCCCGTTTTTAAAGATTTATAAATTAAAATTTACTGTTAGATGAGTAAAGTAAAGTACGTTTATACCTTCGGCGGAAAGACAGCTGAAGGTAAAGCCGACATGAAAAACTTGTTGGGCGGCAAAGGTGCCAACCTTGCCGAAATGTGTTTGCTGGGACTTCCTGTTCCCGCTGGTTTGACAATCACAACTGAATGTTGTACAGCCTACTACGCAAACAACTGCAATCTCCCCGACACATTGATGGAAGATGTATGGGAAGGAATGAAGAATGTTGAAAACATCATGGGCATGAAATATGGCGACACCGAAAATCCTCTTTTGGTATCGTGCCGTTCGGGCGCTCGCAGTTCAATGCCTGGTATGATGGACACAGTATTGAATATAGGTTTGTGCTCGAAGACAATCCCTGGCCTCATTAAGAAGACTAACAACCCACGTTTCGTTTACGACTCGTACCGTCGTCTTATCATGATGTACGCCGACGTTGTTATGGAAAAGGCTGAAGGTATTGAACCTGCCGACGGCAAGGGAATCCGCAAGATCCTCGACGATATGCTCGACGAATTCAAGCACAACAAGGGCTACAAGTCTGATACAGAAATCACTGCCAACGAACTTAAGCAACTTGCCGAAGAATTCAAGGCAAAGGTTAAGGAAGTTCTCGGAACCGAATTCCCGGATGACGCTCGCGCACAGATGGAAGGCGGTATCAAGGCCGTTTTCAAGTCATGGAACGGAAAGAAGGCTATCTCCTACCGTCGTATAGAAGGTATTCCAGATGACTGGGGTACAGCAGTAAACGTTCAGGCAATGGTATTCGGTAACATGGGTGACAACTCAGCTACAGGCGTTGCTTTCACACGTA
>CAJOEG010000262.1 GCA_905233405.1 uncultured Bacteroidales bacterium
GTTCAATACTAATAGGTATAAATGCCTCCGTTATGCTCTTCTGTCATTAAGGAACAGTATGTTTCTTTATGTAAAAAACTAAAATTCAATAACTTGTCACTTTTTTGAAAAATAATTAAAAAATTATTTGCTAGTTAAAAATAAAGCAGTATCTTTGCACCGCTTTTCCTCAGTAGCTCAGTTGGTTAGAGCACCTGACTGTTAATCAGGGGGTCGTAGGTTCAAGTCCTACCTGGGGAGCCGAAAAGCGGACTGAAAAGTCCGCTTTTTTTGTGTCCATAATGTTGTTGCAAGTATGCAACATTTATATATTAACTTACAGGTTATTAAATCATTGGAGAATATGGAGAAACAGCAATAATGCAAATTACTAGTTTCTTACATACTGCCACACTGACACATCTGCATACCCGTTTTCAGTTTGCTTCCACTGCTTAAGTATTCCGCTTTGCACAAAACCACATTTCTGGAAAAGAGTTTTGCTGGAATCGTTATTCTCGTCAATAAGACACCACAACTGTTTCAGCAACAATGTTTTGAAGGCATAATCCTTAACAATGCCAAGAGTTTCGGTGGCAATACCCATTTCGCGATATTCGGGTAAAACTATAATCCCAACTCCACAACGGTTGTGCAAAGGATGATATTCAAACAAATCGACGATTCCAATTGGCTTTTGTGAAACATAGTCGCATATCATCAGACGCAACTCCTTGGTAGTGAATATGTCGTAGCAGTAATTCTCGATGTACTGCTTCAGTTCCCAGCGCGAATACGGTGCTTTGGTTTCGCTCACATACCAGAAATCGGGATTGTTTTCGACCGTGTACAAAAATTCCAAGTCCTCAGGCTCCATTTTGCGGAGATAAATCTTCTTTCCTGCTAATTGCATCCCAATTTCCTCCACAACTTGAAAACCATCATTGCATCGTGCGAAACTTTGTAGTCCTTGGCGTACATTATGTTAAGCCTATCGGCGACATCCTTCTTCACATCGCGTCCATAAACCATATCTACGCTAAACACACCTTTCTTAATCTTCGGCAATAGGCTTATGTCGTTTTTATCAGAGCGATACGACACGAATGTCTTGCCACCAAAAAGTACCGAGAACAGATTGGCGTACGCCTTCAACTTGCCCTTTACGAACCAAATCAGCACTGGCGAAAATACAATCATAAAGAATGACACTACAATGTCGAACATACGTTTCGAGCGGCGATTTTCTGGCTTGTCGATGGCATTTATGTCGACGTTGTAAAGTTCGCCGGTAGTGTTTATCGAGTTGCTGCCGATGACAGAAAATCCGTCGGGGCTTGCAATCTTGTAGTCCAAGTTGGATGACGAAAGATTGAGCATTGTCTTTATAATCTGCTGTGCCTGAATGTCTTTTGCACAGAAAATAAGTTCGTCAATGTGATTTATATTGATGATTTCATCGAGTTGGTTAATGTCGCCAGCAAAGAACTTGTCAGTTTCTGCATTTGGACTTACGTATGCGGCAATGTCAATCTTTGTGCGCGACGACATAAGCTGTCCCACCAGCGAGCGACATTCTTCCTTGCTTCCTACAACCGCAACCTTTTTGCGTTTGGGCAGATTGACCTTGAAAACATGCAACTTGGTGTAGTTGAGCAACAACCGTACAAGCGGAACAACTATCAACGTCCACGCCGTACCGAGAAGAATGAGCGCACGCGAAAAGCGCAAATGCGTTGGCAACAAGGCATATACGGCAAGAATTACAATTGCACCAATGCCAATTCCCTTGTATATGTTCTTCATTTTAACTGGCTTGTCGTAGCCACCCGAAAGAAGCAGCGACAGCAACCAGACCGAAATGTACATTATCATTGCGCCTACAAATACATTGTGCGGATAGGCACTTTCGACACCAAAAAGATGTGTTTCCCACAACGGCGTGATTATCAAGAATCCTGCTAAAATCAGCAATGCATCTATAATAGGTGTAATGGCGTTGCTTATGAATCGTCCTGCGATGGCCATTGCAGCACGCATATAGATTG
>CAJOEG010000263.1 GCA_905233405.1 uncultured Bacteroidales bacterium
TCCAAACCATCAACATCTTCAACACCGCCGGCCAACTCGTCCTGCAACACCCCGTCAACGGAAATCCGCTCATTGAAATTAATGTAACATCCTTGCCAAAAGGGTTTTATGTCGGAACTGCCACGATGGGAGGAAACAGAACGGCTACGTTTAAGTTTGTGAAATAAAGTTTCGATTTTTACCAAAGCATAAAAAATGCAACGTTCGTCATTGATATTGTTTGTTTTTGGTCTGACCGTTTCCCTTTTCGGCCAAAATCCAAGTCCGACCTGTTACCGGGTTTATCTGAGTGACAAGAATAATTCGCCTTATTCGATTAACAACCCGTCTGCCTATTTGTCGCAACGCACCATTGACAAGCGAACGCGATTTAACATTCCAGTTACGGAACAGGATTTGCCCGTGAACCCGCAATACAAGCAACAGATTTTGGCTTTGGATTCGCAGATGCAACCGTTAGCAGTCTCAAAATGGATGAACACGTTCACAGTTTATTGCCCGGACAGCACTATTGTTTCTCAAATCGAAAATCTACCATTTGTTGACTCCATTCTGGCTGTAGCCGCGTATCAACTACACGAAATGCCCATAGTCCAAGCTATTCCAGATAATCAAACCCCGATTGTTCACAATATAACTACTCCCAGCAAAGACACACTGGACTATGGATACGGTTTTAATCAAATTGCTCTGCATAACGGCCATCTATTACACGCGGAAGGCTTTCGTGGCGAAGGTATGCTTATTGCGGTGATTGATGGCGGATTTAGAGGAATTGAGTCATATTCTTATTTTCAAGAACTTGTAAATAGCGGACGCTATTTGGGTAAGTATATATTGTTACCCAATCTTGTGGATACCTTATCCTATGGCGGTATTGAATGCGGACATGGTACAGACGTAACCTCTGCAATGGCCTTAAATTCTCCTGGAGAAGTTATCGGCACCGCCCCGGACGCTTCTTACGTTTTCATCGTATCAGAATTTCAGGGGACGGAACAGCTCATTGAGGAGGATTTTTGGGCCAATGGTGCGGAAATTGCCGATAGTATTGGTGCAGATATTCTCAACTCCTCATTAGGTTATTATAATTTCCGAGATTTTCCACAAGCTAACTTTACATACGCAGAACTTGATGGACAACACAGTATTGCCTCACGCTGTGCTACTATTTTAGGGGAAAAAGGTGTTGTGGTTTGTGTCTCAGCAGGAAATTGGGGTGGTCCACCTTGGTATTACGTAGGACATCCTGCAGATGCATTTGACATTATTAGCGTCGGTGCTACATCCGATAGCCTTCATGTAGGCTTTTCTTCGATCGGCCCAACTTCTGACGGCCGTGTCAAACCTGATGTCGTGGCCGAAGGATATTATGTATTTTTGTATGGTCCCGCACCTCCCAACTATCCTTATGATTATTGGATTTACGAAACTGGGGGTACGAGTATGTCATGCCCTATCATTGCCGGTCTCAGTGCCTGTCTGTGGCAGGCCATGCCCCAGTACTCTTCAACGGAAATCATGCAGATAATTCGCGAAAGCAGCCACCTCTACAACAACCCTAACCCCGAATACGGCTATGGCATCCCTGATTTCTACAAAGCCTACACTTCCCATGTCGGCATAAACGACTACAAACCGCTGCAGCTCAGCGTCTATCCGAACCCCGTCACTGACAAGCTCTATCTCACCAACCCCGACGGCGACCTCCAGACCATAAGCATCTTCAACGCCGCCGGCCAACTCGTCCTGCAACACCCCGTCAACGGCAATCCACTCATTGAAATCAATGTAACATCCTTGCCGAAAGGGTTTTATGTCGGAACCGCCACGATAGATGGCAACAAGACAGCATCTTTCAAATTTGTAAAATAACCCCCTTAAACCCTAAACTATAAACCCTAAACCAAATATGAACGCATTAACAAAAACCAATTACCAATTCCCGAATCAAAAATCGGTGTATCACGGAAAAGTCCGCGACGTCTATTTCTTGGACGATGTATTAGTGATGGTC
>CAJOEG010000264.1:0-2007 GCA_905233405.1 uncultured Bacteroidales bacterium
TATTTTTCCTCTAAAGAAAAATTATAATATATTGACTATCAACGCCAAATTTTCTTTATTATACTGGCATAAAAATCAATAATTTTTATGTAAGTTTGCGCTTGAAAATAAGATGTTTATGTTCAACTACTTAACCAATATAGCATCGCAATGCAGAAAAATTTCATTTCTAGATATGAATCTCCGATAGGAATATTGACAATGCATAGTAATGGTTTGTCACTTTGCCGTTTAGAAGTGTCATCTGCAGATTTTGAATGTTGTGCGCCAGACGTAAACCTTCCGATATTTGCCGAAACAAAATCATGGCTTGACATATACTTTTCGGGCAGAAAACCAGAATTTACGCCGCGGCTAGACCTTTGTGGAACCGACTTTCAGAAAAAGGTATGGAAAGAACTGTTGCGGATAGATTTCGGTTCTACAGTAACATATTGTGAAATTGCAAAACGCATCGGCTGCCGTTCCGCTCAAGCTGTAGGACAGGCTGTTGGGAAGAATCCAATATTGATAATTGTACCATGCCATCGTGTTGTGGCTTCGGGTGGTAAACTTGGTGGTTTTTCGTCTGGGATTGAGAGAAAAATGTGGTTGGTAAAGAATGAAGGATTTGAAGATTTGAGCATTTGAAGATTCAAGGATTGTCCATTGTCAATTGTCCATTGTTAATTATATTTGCCCTATGAAACTTCTTGTACTAAACTACGAATATCCTCCTCTTGGTGGCGGCGCTGGCTTCATCTGTAAGAACATAGCGGAAGGACTTGCTGCTCTCGGACACGACATAACCGTACTCACAACCTACTACGAAGGTACAGAAACTTCTGCCATAGAAAATAGTGTGCGAGTAATCCGCCTAAAATCAAGACGTAAGGACATATTCCAGTCTAACGTCAGGGAAATGCTATCGTGGATGATTATGGCACGCCGTTTCCTGAAAAAACATCTGAAAACAGAAAAGTACGACCTTTGTTTCGCCAATTTTGCCCTTCCTTGTGGAGAAGTCACCTACAGTATGAGGGAAATGTACCACCTGCCATATACCATCATTTCGCACGGACACGACATTCCGTGGTTCTTTCCCGAACAGATGATGTGGTATCACGCAGCCTGCTACCATTGGATTCGCAAAATTTGTATGCAGTCGGAACGTAACTATGTGCAGTCTAACGAAATGCTTACCAACATAAATGCTTTCCTTGGTGGTACTACGGGCAAGAACAAGCTTATATACAACGGCTGGAACCGCGACAAATTCTTCCCAGACGAAAGCAAACGAGCCCCAAAGTTCACAATACTATTTGCAGGAAGGCTAGTCTTGCAGAAAGACCCGATGACTTTCCTAAAGGCAATCGAAATTGCAAGGCACAAGATTCCTGATTTTGAAGTCCACATAGTTGGTGATGGAAAAATGCGACCGAAGATGGAAGATTTCGTCAAGAAAAACGGTATGGAAAATATGTTTTTGTTCAAAAACTGGATTCCAAAACCCGAAATAATTGCCGAATACCAGTCTGCATCGCTAACAGTAATGCCGTCGCTTGCCGAAGGAATGAGCATGGCTCTGCTCGAAGCACTTGCCTGCGGTCAGTATGTAATTGCAACAAAGGTAAGCAACAACGAAACACTAATCGATGCCGGCATAAACGGTGACTTCATCGAAAAGAGAGATTTTAAGACGCTTGCCGACAAGATTGTTGATTTTTACGACAATAAGTTTTTGAAGAATTATATAGTCCCACAGGAACATTTTGAAACTTTTGCCGGAAAGTTCGACTGGGCAAATATTGTCAAGGAATACGAAGAGGATTTTGAGCGTATAATTGAAAGGTGCAGAATTTGCGGACGCTATCAAATATAAACTGAATGCTATTTTCTTATGAATAGGAGATAAGCCTTCTTGTCGTACAGGAATTTCAGGGTGTCGCCTTTCATCTCGTAGGTGTTGACCTTTAGCATATCATTGATAAACACTACGTTGTCGGTATCGTCTTCTTCGGTTGGCAG
>CAJOEG010000264.1:2026-3379 GCA_905233405.1 uncultured Bacteroidales bacterium
AAGTAAAACCAGACCAAGTCATCTTGTTTCTTTTCTTAATGTTGTAGACAGCAGAAAACGGCGTAGTTACCGATTCTCCTACCAGAGAATTGTTTCTCATAAAATGCAGATTGAAACAAGTGTCGCCGGCTGGTTTCGGCATACGGTACTCGCCATTCGCATTTATTCGTATCAAATGCCAGTCCCCAATAAAGCTGTTGTAAACCTCTTCGCTTGCCTCGCACGACGACATTGCAACAATCATTGCAACAGCCGAAATCATGACCAATATCTTTTTCATAACATTCAATTTAAAGTTCATTTGCCAAAATTGTCAATCTCTGCGATTTCTGCTCCCGTCATCCGAACATTGCAACCCATTGTTCGCAGATTATAATTTATATGTGCCGTATTTTCAATTACTTCCATCCTGTCAAAAGCCTCAAACAAAGTTTTGCCGACCGTAATTGCACCGTGCTTTGCCATAATTGCAGCATTGCTAGTTTCCATAACCTTTGCACAAGCTTCTGCAAGTTCCAAAGACCCCATAAGGTGATAGCCGACAAGTCCGACTTCGCCAAGCATATAGCGTGCCTCACCAGTAATTGCCGAATCGACAGTCTCGCTAGCCACAGCAAACGTAGAAGCATAAACAGGATGAGAATGAACTATTGCCATAACATCTGGACGGCATTTGTAGATATTTAGGTGCATCTGCGTCTCCATGCTTGGTTTCAGCTTTGGAGTAAGGTTCTCGCCATCGGGCGAAATTATTATCACCTTGCGCATATCAATGCACGACTTGTCGCTCTGGCTTGCCGTAATGAAAACATATCCTTCAGCATTGCGCTGGCTTACATTTCCACCGCTGACAGTCGTCAAACGCCTTTCGTACAGACGGCGCATAGTCTCGGCAACGCGTATTCGTTCAAGTTCAAACATCAGAATAGTTTTTTCAGTTCGTTGGGCTTTACGATGCCCTTTTCGGTAATTATTCCTGTAATCAGTTCTGCTGGCGTAACATCGAAGGCAGGATTCTTTGCGTGAGAAGTCGGGTTTGCCATACGGAAGGTTTCGATAGTTCCATTTTCTGCAAGTCCCGAATACTTCAAGACCTCGTCCTCGTCGCGCTCCTCGATGTTGATGTGCTTGCCATCGGGTGTAGAAAGGTCGATTGTTGACAACGGAGCCGCCACATAAAATGGTATGCCATAATATTTTGCTGCGATTGCTTTTTCCGTGTTGGTGGTATTTTTGTTGATAATCTATATAATCTTCCAGTATCGTCATGCACAAACTCGCGAAGCCTATACTAACCGACTTCAAGAAAATTTTGAAACGATTAACGATCAGCAGGAGAAACTAAAAGAGCAA
>CAJOEG010000265.1 GCA_905233405.1 uncultured Bacteroidales bacterium
GTCTGGAGGCAGATGATGTTGCCTATATGCCGGAGGTCTATAAAACAGCTATGGTTAGAATGTTTCGAGAGAAACTGACGAATACGCGAATGTACAGGTCTAAATGTAAATTGCGTAGAAAAGCGCAAGGAAACACAAAGTTTCGCAAGTGTGGTTGAGTAAGAATTTTTTTATGAAAGACCATACGACGTTAAAGGCGTCGACAAGCTTGCAGGCTCAAAGCGTAAACCTAAGGCTGTATGTACAGATAGGATAATCGGAACAAGGAAAGGTATCGAACAAATAGTAAACTGACGAAGAAAAATAAGCAGTTGAATCGGTACTGAAAAGTAGTGTTCGAACCAATGAAGGCTCTGTAATGGAGTTGGAGGAATGGGCACAAGTCGTTATCAACCAATCAAAATTCAGTCGAATAAGAATTCGAGCAAGACCAAAAGGGTCGCTCCTTAATGGGGGTGATGCCTTATGCCAAAGGAAAACATCTACAACGACCTGTACGAACTGGCAAAAAAAGGTAAACACTTTTCAAATTTAATGCCGCTTGTCCTTAGCAGAGAAAATATATTGCTAGCGTACAGGAACATCAAAAACAACACAGGGAGCAACACCGCCGGAACAGACAAATTAACAATGACGGACATCGGCAAATTAACGCCTGAAGAAGTGACCGCCAAAGTCAGATACATTGTTTCGGGCACAAAACGCGGCTACCGACCTAAACCCGTAAGACGGAAGGACATTCCAAAACCGAACGGGACAACACGCCCACTAGGAATCCCTTGCATATATGACAGATTAATTCAGCAATGTTTTAAACAAATATTAGAGCCAATCTGCGAAGCCCACTTCAGTAAAAACAGCTACGGTTTCAGACCAACTCGCTCAGTTGAACACGCAATTGCAGCAGTGAATAAATATCTGCAACATAGTCACCTGCACTACGTCATAGAGTTTGACATCAAAGGGTTCTTTGACAACGTGAACCACAGTAAGCTCATACGGCAAATGTGGACATTGGGTATCAGGGATAAACATTTACTCTGCAAAATAAACGAACTCGACCACTGGGTGGTAAGCAATTGGGAGGAAAACCCCGTCGCTTATAATTACTACATAAACGAGAATGGCGGGAAATATAGTGGTTTCAGAGCAATGCGCCGGACTCAACTCAAGGAAATGTACATAGTGCGCTACACCGACGACTTCAGGATTTTATGCAGGACGAGGACGGCAGCTGAACGGACAAAAATTGCACAAGCACTAAAGCAACAAATCAAACACATTGCACGCCCACGAACTTCACTAATGGAAGAAATTTGGCAGTACAATAAAATGGTAATGGGAATGCAGAACTACTACCGAATCGCAACCTGTGTAAACCTTGACTTTGCCAGAATCGCTTGGCAAGTCGACAGGGTTAGAACAAACAGACTAAAGGGCATATGCTACGCTACCTTGCAGACGAGCCATTATATCCAATCGGGTACGTACAGCATAAAAACCCAATGAGCAAGAAAAATGAAGAATCGAAATCGAACAGTGCACGCAGTGCAATCTTGACAAAGCTCATGAGTCAGCCTCTCTACGGTAGAAGCATTGAATACGCCGACAATCGAATCTCGCTCTATTTTGCTCAAAAAGGCAGATGTGCAGTCACGGGACAAGAATTTTCGTCAAAAGAAGAAATCCACTGTCATCATAAAATTCCCAAGGCAAATGGAGGAACTGGCGAATACAGCAACCTAATACTGGTAAAGGAGCAAGTGCACAAGCTGATTCACGCAACCGTTGATAAAACTATTGCCAAATACCTGAAACTCTGCAGTCCTGACGTCAAAAAGCTGAATGAATTGAGAAGACTAATTGGAAACAAACCTCTAATGGGAAAGATTGAAGATTGAATAATTGTAACGATGGAACGCCGTGTGCGGTGAAAGTCGCATGCACGGTGTGGAGTGGGGGAAAACTTAGCGATTACTTCAAAGAGTTACCTATCACTATTATT
>CAJOEG010000266.1 GCA_905233405.1 uncultured Bacteroidales bacterium
CAAAGACCGTCGGGTTTCTGTCCGTCGGTCGAAATCCAGCTTTCGCCTTCGGAAATGTCGCAGGTGTGCTCAATGGGATTTTCGTATTTCGCCGACAAGTCGGGGTAGGATGCCTTTCGTATGGCTGTGATTTTTACTTTTTTCATTTGCGTTTTCTTTTGTTGATACCGAGAACGCACCACCTTATGAATGGTATGCGGCTGATGAGTTCGTTCAATGCTGGCGAAATTAGCAAAACGGATGCTAAAAGTATAGCATATATTGCGAGAGGTGGCAACTGTGTGTACATTTTCAGCATGTAGCCGAGAGATGCGATTACAAGGTAGTGCATTACATATATTCCGAAGCTCGATTTTGCCATGTACGCTGCGAATTTTGATGTCCTGTCGGCCCATTTGGCGAAGCAACCGATGAGAGCAAGTATTGTTGACCAGGCGAAAATGTTTGTCAGCCAGTCTTTCAAGATAATGGGGTTGGTGTCGTCAAGTCCGTAGATTCTGATAGCGAAGAGTATGCCGCTTGCAAGCGAAATTGCAAGCATTGGCAGACATATACGTTTGGCAAGTTCGATGACCTTGTCGTGCGAAAATACAAAGTAATGAAGTATTCGGCAGGACGGTAGAGGTTCCACAGGCCTTCGCCCGAGTTTGGCTCGGGATAGCTGATGTTTGTCTGGGTTGCACCCCAAACTACAAGGTATCCGCCGAGTACGATTATTAGAATCCCAACCCAATTGTTTGCTTTATTATTGATAAGGTTTCCAAACGCAGAATGAATTTTGTCGCCTTTTAAAAGACGTATCAGGATGAGTATCAGTGAGAAAAGCCACAAGTCCTGTATGAACCACAGCGGTCCAGTTCCCGACAAGGCGCAGGCAATATATCGTGCTTCGGCGGGAATGGTCTGTATCTTGTCGGCAATGCCTTGCGAAACGCCTGCAATTTGCGTGTTGAAGTAGCCTGTCATCCACTGGAATACGAAAAGTCCTATAGTTGCGGGAACCAGCAGTTTCCTTGTCCTTGACTTGATAAATTCCTTATGCGAACACTTTTCGAGTGCATATTTAGAACTCATTCCAGCGACAATGAAAAGAAGCATCATTATCCACGGGTAGATGAGCGACATAATTGCGTCCTGCGGTTGGGTTTCGTAGAATCCGCCGATTCCACCGAACACGCCCTTTGCGTTATAGAAATAGAAGACGTGGTATATCAGCACGATGATTACCGTAGTCCATCGCAGGTTGTCTAGCCAGTGTTTTCTCATTTTATTTGCTTTAATTCGTCGGTTTGTTCCTTCTTGGGCAGTTTCTTCACCACTTCGGCAAACGAGTGGTTGATGAGCTTGCATAGCAGTTCGTCGGTAACATCGCGGTTGAACCAAATCTGGTTCCAGTACTGCTTGTTCCAATGGTAAGCCGGTTCGATTGCAGAATAGTGGTCGCGTAGTTCGACGGCATAGTCGGGGTCGCATTTTACAACGCCAAGTTCGGGATTGTCAAGTGCTATACAGGCGAAGATTTTGTTTTTCACGCGAAAAACCAGCACGGTTTCGTCAAAGGGAAAATCCTCGGTGGTGCAGGGAAGTGACAAGCAATATTCTCGGAATTTTTCAATGTCCATAACTATTTGGCTTTTGAATAGTCGGTGAGTTTTATGTCAACTTTTTTCAGGCATTTTTCCTTCGACATTGCGTTGGGGTTGGTGCCAGGAAGTCCTTGTGGTATGGGTTGTCCGATTTGTTCGAAAAGCCAAACCCAGTAGGGCGGGAAAGTGCCGTCGTCGGACTTGAAGTTCATTGGGGCGTCGCTGAAAAGGTATTCGCCTTTCTCGTCGATGTGGACAAGTTCGCTGCAGTACTGCTCGTCGTTATCGGGCAGGAAATACAAGTCGTAGCCGCGTCCAGTGAACTGTTTGGCATTTTCGACATACTTTGCAGCATTGCTGTTGTCCGAAAGGCGCATAATGTCCATTTGCGGCAAAGTGCCGTCGTTGAGCCTGAAGTCGCAGAAGAACGTATCTAGCGGGTGACGGTCGACACCGTGAGCGAGGGTGGCATCGATAATCCAGACGCTGTCGTTGGCGACTTCGGCTATTGCCACGTGTATGTAGTTTATTCCAACGCTGTCGCCAGTCGAGGCGGCTATTGCAGAGCCCATTTCGGTGGTATCGGCCATATAGTCGAGTGGCAGTGCGACAAATACGAGGTCACCGGTCTGGAGAGTGGTAGACTTGTCCTTTGATGGCTCTAATTTTTCAGAATTCCCATTGCAACTAACGAATAAAATAGTTGTGATGAGTACAATTACGGTAATCAGTCTATGTATTATCATGTCAATTTCTATAAAAACAATATTTTGAAATTAAAACAATATAACGCAAAAAATGTCTTCGTATTGCTCTGCAACAAAAAGACATCATACATAAACACTTATTTAAAGTTTGTGCTTTTCTTGTCGGGGTGGCCAGATTCGAACTGGCGACCCCCTGCTCCCAAAGCAGGTGCGCTAACCGGACTGCGCTACACCCCGAAAAAGCGAGTGCAAAGGTAATACTTTTTTTCATGATAGCAAATAATTTTTTCTTTTTTTCGAAAGATTGTTTGATGATTGATTTTGTAAAAAAAATAAAAGTTACTTTTGTGAAAAATTTTAGACTATGATACAGAGAATTCAATCATTATTTCTGCTACTTGCATTAATTTGTATGTCAATCTTTTATTTTGTCCCATTTGGAAGCCTTGAAATGCAGACAGAAAGCGGTATTACAGATATTTCAATGGGTCTTTACGGAATTAATTTCGGCGAAGAACATTACTCCACGTTGCCTTTGTTAATATTGCTTTCGTTTGTGGTACTCATGTTGCTGGTCACTATATTTATGTACCGTCACAGAATTTTACAGATTCGCATTTGCATATTCAATTTGATTTTGACTCTTGGATGTTCAGGACTTGCATTTTTCTTCTTGTATCAGGCATCAGAAAAGTTTGCGACCAACTACCATACCAGCATACTTGTCATCTTACCTATAGTTGCTACGGTATTCATTGCTCTGGCAATAAGGGGAATAGCAAAGGATGAAGCTTTGATAAGGTCAATTGACAGAATAAGGTAGAAAATAAAAATTCAGTAATGTAATTTTTCTACTCATTGATTCTCCTCCCCCACCTCAAAAATCTCGAACCTACTCTTTTCCTTCCAGTACTTTTCTATTGCCAAACGGCGAATCTCGCTCCAATACACGTCCGACTCCAAGCCGTGCTTCTGCACGAGAGCCATCACGTCGGAAGCAATTTCACGCTTCAAGTCATCCTTAACCTTGAAAAGCAATCGGCGACCATTGTAATTCACAACTGCAGAAGGAGATACTTCGCCATCGGAGGAAATAGTTATAGCACCATAACCTATGGTTGTCCCCGCTCCTATCTGTAAACCATCGTTTAGACAACTCAAAGGCGGTTCGGAGCCTGCATTCGACACAATTGTAACCTCATCGAGTCCAACGTGTAAATATTCGAGTATGCGAAGCCCCATTTTTGCTCCGATTATGGAATAAATACCCAAGTGCGAGTGCATTTCCGAAGTCAAAAGCACAAGTTTATACTCTGTATAACCGTATTTTTGTATTATTTGCTCGGCGATAGGCGCAACATCTGCCGACAGCAACGAGTTACTTCGTGGCATTT
>CAJOEG010000267.1 GCA_905233405.1 uncultured Bacteroidales bacterium
AACCGTTGATGACTTTGATGCGAAATATTTCAAATTGTCACGGTAGACACGGTAGTCCTTCTTGGAAATCATATCCTCAATCTTCGAGAAGCGTTTCTGCTGTGCTTCGTTCATATCCATACCGTACAGCACGTTGGCAATTTTAGCCGCCAGTTCCATGTCCTTGGCCTTCACTGCATTTTCAAAACAATCGAGATAGAGGTCGGCATCTGCGCCATCGGAGGAAAAAAAAAATTCATTATTTGTAGAAAACAAATGAGAATTTACTGCGCTTGCATTCCAATTGTTTGCCGATAGCATAACAATCGCAGCTGTCACTATCGAAAACATATAAACCAACTTTTTCATAACCGTATGTTTTAAATCAAAATTGCACAACAAATATATGCTACAAACGCTTAATATTATCCATAATATTTAGTTAAAATTAGGTGTGTTTTCTTTATGTTAGGAAACATATTTTTTGTTTGTCGGGTATTGTCTGAAAATGTTTACCTTTGTGAATTGTAAAATTAAAATTAGAAAGTCATGATAGAAAACTTGAATGAATTTATGTCGACGAATATGGCTGCTGCAAAGCGTTCTGCCATTCGTGAAATATTGAAGTTAACACAGCGTCCGGAAGTTATTTCGTTTGCAGGTGGTTTGCCAGCTCCGGCATCTTTCCCTGTTGAGGACATTAGAATGTGCATCAACGAAATTCTTGACGAAGCAGGACCAAAGGCATTGCAGTATGGTACTACCGAAGGTGATGTTGACCTCCGCAACGAAATCGTAAAGCACTATGCTCGTCACGGATTGAATGTTACCATCGACAATCTTATGATTACCACTGCTTCGCAGCAGGCTCTTGATATTGCTGGCTGGATTTTTATCAATCCTGGTGACACTATCATCTGCGGTTTGCCGTCATACCTTGGCGCTCTCGGTTCATTCCGCGCTTACGGTGCTGTTCCTGTAGGTATTCCATTCGATGACTATGGAATGAGACCAGACCTTCTCGAAGCTAAGCTCGCTGAAATGAAGGCAAACGGTCAGAAACCTAAATTCATCTATTTGATTCCAGATTTCCAGAACCCGACAGGTATTACTTATCCAGAAGCACGCCGTCAGGAAATCATCAACATCGCAGACAAGTACGATTTGTTCATCATTGAAGACTGCCCGTACCGTGAACTTCGTTTCGAAGGCAAGGCTCAGCGTATGATGTACGAACTCGACAAGAACCACAGGGTAATTTCTCTTGGAACATTCTCGAAGACTTTGGCTCCTGGTTTCCGTTTGGGTTGGGTTCTCGCTCATCCAGATGTAATCTACAAGTTCGTAACTGCTAAGCAGCACACCGACCTTTGTACTCCAGCTATCCTTCAGATGGCAACTGCAAGGTATATGGCAAAAGGCTTGTTCGAGAAGAACTTCGGTAAGACCATCGAGATGTATCGTGAAAAACGCGACTATATGCTCAAGTGCTTCGAACAGTACATGCCAGCAGGTGTAAAGTGGACTCATCCGGAAGGCGGTTTGTTCCTGTTGCTCTCGTTGCCAGAAGGTTACGACACAAACGAATTGTTCCAGGTTGCAATAAAGAACAACGTTGCATTCGTAACTGGCGATGTTTTCTTCTGCGACGGAAGCGGAAAGAACACTATGCGTCTGAACTTCTCGTATTCTTCGATGGAGCAGATACAGGAAGGCGTAAAGCGTCTTGCTAATGCAATCAAGGAATTTATGAAAAAGTAGATTTGTATATGGTTTTATTAAAGGCGGCACTTGTGCTCCGTCAAATATTTCCAGAACCTTCTGGGCATATCCTGTACTTGTTTCCTAGGATTCTTTCGTTCCTTTATGGCTATTGCCTTGAAGTAAGTCTTCCACAAGTCTTGGAACATTTTCTCGTCATCGGCCATAATGGATTCTTGTATGCCATTGTGTGTTAGCATGTTGTCGTCGTCAAATGTAATCCGCACGACTTCTTTCATATCGTAATAGTAGCCGTAGTTGCGTTTTGTGTCATACACAATCCATTTCTGAGATGCAAACCTGTCCTTAAAATGTTCCACCGACAATGAAATCACATTATGAAGCGGTTCTATGGCTGCAAAATATATGTTGTCCTTGGTTTTCTGGAAACGTACGAATTGTTTTACGCGTAGGTTTTCGTATGAAATTTGATGGTATATTTTCGATAGTTCAAGCACATCGGGGTCTCCAAAGTTGGTTTCGATGCTTTCTTTCGACTTGAAGCATTTGTATATGTATCTGAAAATCACTTCATCTGCTTTGGGATAAGAATCGGCAAGCCAGCAGCAGGCTACGCAATGTATCGCAGTTGTTGAAATGTGTTTTTTCAGTCCGTTCCACACACATTCCGACTTTTCAGTGGCTGTTTCGATAGTGAGGATTTCATCGTAGAATAGGGGAGTGGTCTCTTCGTTGTCCAATAGCATATCAGGGCATTTCTTTTGATTGTATGCCTCGAACACACAGCACAAAAGCCCATCAAATGTCTTGTCGTATCGGAAGATTATCATTTTGTTATTTTTACAAATACGAAGCGGAGCGGAGTATACCTTGATTGCCGCCTTGGCTGGTGAGCGTTAAGAAAATCGGAAAAACGGAGCGTAAAAAGTCAGTCTGTTTGAAGCCGTAGAGAAACGAAGGCAAGTTTCTGACTTTTAGCGTAGTGCAAACGATTTTTAGCGAAGCAGACTCAGCGGACACACTTTTTTTGTTTACTGTTTTTGGTGACAAAAAAAGTAAATGCC
>CAJOEG010000268.1 GCA_905233405.1 uncultured Bacteroidales bacterium
TACGACGATGCAAAGCGACTTGGTATAACTGTGGTTGACGAAACTTGTCCCGTAGTGCTTAAACTTCAGGGACTTATCGCTAAAACATATAGCGAAAATCCAGACCGTACCATTGTAATTTTTGGCAAGAAAGGACACGCCGAAGTGAACGGACTTGTTGGACAGACAGACGGCAAGGCAATTGTCGTTTCATCGGTGGAAGAGGCAGAAAAACTGAATATTGAAGGCAAAATTGCACTTTTCTCACAGACTACAGCCGATTTCCAGATGTATGGACAAGTCGCTGCAATTCTGAAAAACAAACATTCTGATGTCGAAGTTCACGAAACCGTCTGCGGAAGCGTGAAGAACAGGGTGCCACGGCTAAAAGAGTTTTGTGCGAACTACGATGTTGTAATTTTTGTCAGCGACGAGGCAAGTTCCAATGGACGAATGCTTTATGAAGTGTGCCGTGCGACTAACAGCAAGTCGTATTTTGTAACCGATGCAGACGATTTGCAGGCGGAATGGTTTGTTGGAGCATCGTCGGTTGGCATAAGTGGAGCAACTTCAACACCATCATGGCTACTCGATGAGGTTAAAAGCAAATGTTGTAAAATAATGGGAGATAAGATATGAAAATCAACGAGTTGAAAATATGCTATAAGGTTCGTAGCCATTCGGAGTTGTCGCAGGAAGAACTGTCTTTGCTGAAGTCGGCAACCGAGGCTGCAACTAAAGCATACGCACCGTATTCGCATTTTAGGGTAGGGGCGGCAGTGAAACTGGCAAACGGTGAAATCCTAAGCGGATGCAATCAGGAGAACGCTGCTTTTCCATCGGGATTGTGTGCCGAGCGAGTGACTGTCTTTTATGCAAATGCAAAATTTCCCGATATTGCTGTCGAAACGCTTCTGATAACCGTACTCGATGAGGCTGGCGAATACCGCAAAAATCCTGTTCCGCCTTGTGGCGCTTGCCGTCAGGTGCTTACCGAAACTGAATTCCGACAGAAACAACCTATGCGTGTGCTTTTGGTTGGCAAGGACGAGGTTCTTGAATTTGCTTCGGCATCAGATTTGCTACCTTTGATTTTTTCTGGAAATGAATTATTGTAAAAAATATTGATATGAAGAAATTATTTTTTGTTAACTTGTTAGTTTTGATGATGTTTGCTACTGTTGCCAATGCTCAGACCGATTGTCCGGAAGAGTGGCAGGCTTATACTGCAGTTGGATTGGAGAGGTGAAAATGAAGAGATTAAGCCAGAGGAAGATTTTCTTTCCGGTTTGGAAAAAAACGCAGTAAACCGTCTGCTGAAAAGTGTAAAGGTTGCAGTGCATAATCTTGTGGCATTGCAGTCGCTTAGCGTTGACGAAGATGCTGTAGTGAAATATCTTGAGGAATTTGGATATTCTGCCAATGTTGGTTCGTCGTTCATTGAGAAGAAGCGTTTTTACAATGGTTACACCCACCACGGATGTGTAATCGCCTATATTGAAAAGTCTGCTGCAAGCAAATATTATTGTGATGCAATCAGCAAGGCGCAGAACCGCGTTACAGATTCGTTGTCTGTGGCAAAGAAACATTTGGATGCAGGTCGTACCGATAAGGCAAGGCTCGCTCTTGATGCCGTTGTTCCCGACTTGACAAACAATACCAATGCTTTGTTTCTGCTGAAAGTGTTTGGCTGTGAACAGGCAACCATCGACAATCTTCGCGAAAAGCAGGTGGAAGTATTGTATGATGTCAAGGATGTGTATGTTAAAATTGGCCCTAAGATTATGGTTGCAGTTGACTATAGCGCCGATGTTTTCGGGCAGCCTTACTGGACTATGCAGGAGAGTATCAAGGACTGGCTGGCAACGCGCGGAATTGGCTATTCAACAGACAAGGCTAGTGCTGATTATGTGCTTGTAATAAGGTCGTCGTCAAGGAAATACAACACAATGTCGAATGGTACGCAGACAACCTATTATTCATACGTTGACGCAAATGTCACCTTGCAGAAAAAGTCGGAAGCAAAGCCTGTTTATGACAATAAGTTGTCGGTAAAGGGCAGTTTCCTCAAGAGTTATGACGAGGCCGCATACGCTGCTTACAAGGACGTGGAAAACAAAGTGTTGAAGGTTTTGGAGGATAACATAAAATAGAAATGAAGATTCTCGTTCTTGCCAACAAGATGCCTTATCCGCCAAAGGATGGCGGTGCGATTGCTACACTTTCGCTTGCGCGTTCGTTGCGCAGGTGTGGATGCGAGGTGGACTTGTTGGCAATGAACACGCTGAAGCATTTCTGCAGGGTGGAGGATATTCCTGCAGAAATTTCATCGGAAATAAATTTTTACGCCGTTGAGGTTGATACGACAATAAAGGCGACAAAAGCATTATGTAATTTGCTTTTCTCTTCAAAGCCATACAATGCAGAAAGATTTGTAAATGAGGCTTTTGCTGAGAAACTAAAGGCGCTTTTGTCCGAAAAGCAGTACGATGTTGTCCAACTCGAAGGCTTGTATCTTTGTCCGTATATCGAGATGGCCAGGAAATATTCGTCGGCAAAAATCGCTTTGAGGGCGCATAATGTTGAGCACGAAATCTGGAAGCGTATGGTCGAAAACGAAAAGTCGCTTCCGAAACGCTTGTACAAGGGCATAATTGCAAGACGTATGCGTAGGTTTGAATTGTCGCACATCAATGCCTACGATTTGCTTGTGCCGATAACCGACCGCGATGCCGATTTCTTTTCGGAGAATGGAAACACAAAGCCTGTGTATGTCGCCCAATCAGGAATCGAACCAGAATCTCCATTGCTTTCAATCGACAATTCAAAGGCAGACTTCACTACTTTCTCGTTTT
>CAJOEG010000269.1 GCA_905233405.1 uncultured Bacteroidales bacterium
CATCGTCAATGAGCACAGAGTCCACCTCATCGACAATGGCATAATTATGCTTTCTCTGTACCAGATCTTCTGGTTTCATAGCCATGTTGTCGCGCAGGTAGTCGAAACCGAATTCGTTGTTGGTTCCGAATGTAATATCTGCCTGATATGCTTTGCGACGAGCTTCCGAGTTAGGCTGATGTTTGTCAATACAGTCAACAGAAAGTCCGTGGAACATATAGAGAGGTCCCATCCATTCAGAGTCTCGTTTTGCAAGGTAATCGTTTACAGTGACTACATGAACTCCGTTTTTGGTAAGTGCATTGAGGAATACAGGAAGGGTTGCCACAAGTGTTTTACCTTCACCTGTTGCCATTTCGGCAATCTTGCCCTGATGCAATACGATACCACCAAACAACTGTACGTCGTAGTGAATCATATTCCAAACGGTGTCATTTCCACCTGCAACCCAATGGTTGTGCCAGATAGCCTTATCACCATCGATGTCCACAAAATCTCGACCTTCACCAGCTAATTGACGATCAAAATCGGTTGCAGTGACTACAACTCCTTCTTCACCGCTTTCTGCAAAACGACGTGCTGTATCTTTTACGACGGCGTAAACAGTAGGAAGCACTTTGTTCAGTTCTTCTTCAAAACGGTCGGTTATGTGTTGCTCAGTTTTGTCTATCTCGTCGAAAATAGGCTGACGTTTGTCTATGTCAGTGTTTTCTATCTGTTGGTTGAGTTCTGCTACTTTATCACGCAGATCCTTCACGCTGTTTTGCAGGTTTGCTTTTATTTCGTCAATCTTACTACGCAGTTCGTCGTTGCTGAGTGACTTGATTTGTGGCTCTACAGCGAGAACTTGTTCTACGATTGGACGTATTTCTTTTATATCTCTTGTGGCTTTGTTGCCGAAAATACTACTTAAAAAAGCGTTTAATGAAAATCCCATATTTTATAATAATGTTATCGTTGTTAATTAATATGTATAAAGTATCTATCTCTCTTCGCATCCGTTCGGAGCTCTGATTCTAGCGTATCGAGCAACTGTAGGTGCTATGTATTCTATGCTCTTAGGTGTTGTTTCTTGTTTTGCTTCCAACTTGTATCCGAAAAAAAACAAGGGAAAGTCAACCCATGATGTGCGCCATACTTTTATCTTTCCGTTTCCGGAGTCTTCCACTGTGCAACCAGGGGCAATTTCGATGATTATGTCGCCTGAATGCTTTCTGTTGTATCCGTTGCGAATATAATTCTGCTGTGGTGACCAAGCTCCTTGCAGCAACCGAGTGCTTGTATATACTTCTTGGATTCCATCAAACTGATAGAGGAAATTCTCGCATTCCTGCAGAACATCCTGAACTTTCAGCTTTTTCTCTTCCAGAAGTTTCTTATCTATATAAATATGATTGTCAAAGTATGCCTCTACATAATTGCCTTTTCCATGCAGAGCTACCAGATACATATTCAGCAAAGCCATACATCTGCTCATGCTGAATTCCTGAGTCGGTATTCTGTGGTTTATTGTTTGAAGTAGAGTGGGGGATTCGTTGTAACCTGTCGAAGTAAGGTATATCAGAGTTTTGTCAATGCCTACTGAGCGTTCGATTGTTTGCAACAGATTGGCAATCTCCATGTCAAGTTCTATGTATGTCTGACGTATATTGTCAATATGTCCCGCCTGCATCATAGCTGAGGGATAGGAAGTCAGTGATGTGATCAGCTCCGCATGTTCCCGATGTGATGCAATAATTAGCAGCTCTGGTTACTCTGGCATTATTGCTACCCTTTTCTATAAGAGTGCGCTCTTCGAATTCCAATGGGCTAACCCAATAAGGAGGTCTTTCTCCGTAATACTTGCTGCCAGCCCAGTTTCCTGTTTTTTCATCAATCCACAAAGCCCAATCGGCAGCATGTCCTGCTGACAAAACCGAAATTAACCGGTCGGTGGCTATGGAATAAACCAGGCCTTTTCCCTCTGTGGCGAGTTTTATTTCGTCGCCAATGGTTGAAACGAGTAGTTTGTTTGGTGAAGAACCCACTTGTGTGTTATAACCGGCAACAGCCCTGTCTTCTACACAATTTTCAAACTGAAGGTTTTTGCGGTTTATCCATCCGTCTGCAACAATACCGTGGGTGTATGGAGAAGTTCCGCTAACGATGGTAGCTGCAGCTGATGCTTTTGAAATATGTTTGAATGGATACTTTACATTTTTATATACTTGTCCGTTCTGAAACAAGCGTTTGAATCCATTTTCACCATACAATGCAGAGAACGATTCAAGAAAATCGGTGCGCAATTGGTCTATGGTTATGCCCACAACCAACCGAGGCGACTCCTGAGCCACCGCAATGCCACATATAGCAGCATACATACAGAGTGTGAGTAATCGTCTCATTTCTTTTCCTCTAT
>CAJOEG010000270.1:0-4801 GCA_905233405.1 uncultured Bacteroidales bacterium
TCCATCTGAAGCAAAGTCTGATGGTGCAAATATGCTAAAGCTTGATTTGCTCGAGGATCTGCTGAAAAAACTGGTTCGGATTAGAGAAGCGTTGAAGGAATAATCGCGGTTGTATTTTTTGCTGACTGTTATCTAATTGTTTGAAAAGTTGATTTCCTAATTGCCAACATTAGCAATAGATAGTCCTCAATTAACCATTATTTTCTAAACAAAAAAGCCGATGAATTGCTCCATCGGCTAACATGAAAAAACTTATATTCACCATATTCCTTATGGCCTTACTCTTTTGCAACTAATATTTTAACATTCACATCGTTGACATCGATTTCAGTACCGTTTTCAACATTGGCAACAATCTCGATTGAGTTTGCCAATGTCTGTCCGCAGATGTACTCGCGATAATGGTTGACTGCGGTGTCGAGTTCGGCTGTCGAACTGATTTTCACGCGGATGCGGTCGGTAATGTCAAAGTTGCTGTCCTTGCGGATGTTCTGGATACGGTTGACAAATTCGCGTGCAATACCTTCCTCAACGAGTTCGGGCGTAACGTTGATGTCGAGAGCAACTGTGTATTTGCCTTCGTTTGCAACGAGCCATCCTGGAATGTCCTCGGAGTTGATTTCGACATCGGCAGTTGTTATTGCAACTTCTTGTCCTTCAACATTCAAAGTAAAGCTATCGTTGCGCTCGAGCGAAGCAATGTCCTTCTGCGACATCTGCGAAATTGCATTTGCAACCTGCTTCATAATCTTGCCGTAACGCGGTCCCAAAACCTTGAAGTTCGCCTTAATCTTCTTTACCAAGAAATCGGACGAATCGTCGAGGATCTGGATTTCCTTTATGTTGGTTTCGGTCTTGATAATCTGTTCAACCTTAGCCATTTGCTCTGCAAAGTCGTCAGAAACCGACGGAACCATAATTTTCTGCAACGGCTGGCGAACTTTGATGCTGACCTTGCGGCGCAAACCGAGAATCATAGATGAAATAGTCTGTGCCATTTCCATCCTTTCCTCAAGGCTCTTGTCGATTATCTGCTCGTTAACCTTCGGGAAATAAGCAAGATGAACCGATTCGTAGTTTTCCTTGCCAGTTATCGAATTGAGGTCGCGATACATCTTGTCCATGTAGAACGGTGCAATCGGCGAAGCAATCTTTGCAATGGTTATCAAGCAGGTATAGAGTGTCTGGTATGCCGAAATCTTGTCCTCGTCGTACTCGCCGCCCCAGTAGCGCTTTCTACCGAGACGAACATATACCAGTTGCTCAGGTGGTCCATCACGAAAGTCTGAATCAGACGGCCCGCCTTTGTATTTTCGTATGTTTCGTAAGCCTCGCCGACTTCCTTTACCAAGGTGTTCAACAAACTGAGAATCCAGCGGTCGAGTTCGGGACGCTTCTCGAACGGAACATCGGGTTCTGCGTATGTGAAGTTGTCGGTATTGGCGTACATTGCAAAGAAATTGTAGGTATTGTACAAAGTTCCGAAGAATTTGCGCTTTACCTCGTCAACTCCGGCAATGTCGAACTTGAGGTTGTCCCAAGCTTGTGCGTTGGTAATCATATACCAGCGAACGGGGTCAGCACCATATTTGTCGATTGTTTCGAAAGGATTTACAGCATTGCCGAGTCGCTTCGACATCTTGTTGCCGTTCTTGTCGAGTACCAAACCGTTGGAAATGATGTTCTTGTATGCTACGCTGTCGAAAATCATTGTTGCGATTGCGTGAAGCGTGAAGAACCAACCGCGAGTCTGGTCAACACCCTCTGCAATGAAATCAGCTGGGAACAACTTGTCGAACCTGTCCTTGTTCTCGAACGGATAATGCCACTGTGCATAAGGCATTGCACCCGAATCGAACCAAACGTCGATAAGGTCAGGTTCGCGGAACATCT
This sequence comes from uncultured Bacteroidales bacterium, assembly GCA_905233405.1. Lineage (GTDB taxonomy): Bacteria > Bacteroidota > Bacteroidia > Bacteroidales > ML635J-15 > Bact-19. Next base: position 1,894 of record CAJOEG010000270.1, read on the forward strand.
TGCGTCCATCCGATGCAACAAGCACAATCTCATCAACATACGGACGATGCAAGTCGAGTTTTTCGTAGTTTTCCTTGGTGTATTTTCCGACCTCGAAATTCTTCCAAGGATATTCCTTCATATATCCCTTTGCGATTGACTTGTCCATTTCGGCGTAAAGTTCCTCGACAGAACCTATGCACTTGCGTTCGCTTGCATCCTCGGTGCTCCAAATTGGCAGCGGAGTTCCCCAGTAGCGCGAACGGCTGAGGTTCCAGTCAACAAGGTTTTCCAACCATTTTCCGAAACGGCCTTCGCCAGTGCTCTGCGGCTTCCAGTTGATAGTCTTGTTGAGTTCTATGCGGTTGACTTGATGAACCATGAATCAAGCGGATAATACAAAACGGGCTTGTCGGTACGCCAGCAGTGCGGATAGTTGTGCAGGTGCTTTTCAATCTTGAAAGCCTTGCCGTCCTGCTTCATCTCGATGCAAAGGCGGATGTTCAAGTCCTCGTCCTTGGCAGCGGCTTCGGCATCGTACCTTCCATCGACATTGTACTTCGGGTCGTAGGCGTTCTTTACAAAACAGCCTTCGTACTTCGAATACAAGTCAACATTTATGTTGTTCTTTACAAATTCTGGGTCGAGGTCGCTCATAAGGAAGAATTTTCCTGTGCGGTCAACCATCGGACGGAAATCGCCCTTGCTGTTGATAATCATTACCAAAGGTGGAATTCCAGCAGCCTTTGCAACCTTGTTATCGTCGGCACCGAAAGTCGGGGCAATGTGAACGATACCAGTACCATCCTCGGTGGTTACATAGTCGCCAGGAATTACGCGGAAAGCACCGTCGGCGGGCTTTACCCACGGGAAAATCTGCTCGTAACGCATATCGAGAAGGTCTTCGCCGGTGTATTCGGCAACAATTCTGTAAGGAATAACCTTGTCGCCGTGCTTGTATTCCTCGAGCGGAAGTTCTGCGCCTTGCGGATTCAAGTATGCGTTAACCCTTTCCTTTGCCATTACGACTGTAACAGGCTCGCCAGTGTACATATTATAGGTGCAAACTGCAACGTATGCAATCTTACGTCCAACACAAAGGGCTGTGTTCGACGGCAAAGTCCACGGTGTGGTTGTCCAAGCAATGAAATAAGGCTTTCCCCAGCCAGTCATTTCGGACTTTGGGTCAACGATTGCAAACTGAGCGGTTACGGTTGTGTCCTTCACATCGCGGTAGCAACCTGGCTGGTTAAGTTCGTGGGTGCTAAGTCCGGTACCTGCAGCCGGCGAATACGGCTGAATGGTGTAGCCCTTGTAAAGCAAGTTCTTGTTGTACAACTGCTTGAGCAGCCACCACAAAGTCTCGATGTAGCGGTTATCGTATGTTATGTACGGATTTTCGAGGTCAACCCAGTAGCCAACGCGCTCGGTAAGGTCGGTCCAGTGGCTTGTGTATTTCATAACTTCGCGACGGCAAGTGTCGTTGTAGTCCTTTACGGAAATCTTCTTGCCGATGTCCTCCTTGGTGATGCCGAGAGTCTTTTCGACGCCGAGTTCCACAGGTAGACCGTGGGTATCCCAACCGGCCTTACGGTCAACTTTGTGACCAGTCAAAGTCTTGTAGCGGCAGACAACGTCCTTGATAGTACGTGCCATAACGTGATGGATACCAGGCATTCCGTTTGCCGATGGTGGACCTTCGAAGAAGATGAAAGGCTTGCAGCCTTCGCGGGTTTCTATACTCTTGTGAAAGGTGTCCTCTTTTGCCCAGAGGTCCTTCATTTCGTTGTTAATCTCAAACAAATCGAGTTGCTTATACTCGGAAAACTTCTTTGTCATTGTACAATTTTTAAAGTGGTGCAAACTTACATAAAAATTATTGATTTTTATGCCAGTATAATAAAGAAAATTTGGCGTTGATAGTCAATATATTATAATTTTTCTTTAGAGGAAAAAGATTTACGATTTATATGACCATAGAGATAACTGGGCAAAAAGTCTTTGTGTTAAGGACATGAATGTTGGGCACAAGCCTGTTAGCATTTGATCTATCAAACTCACAAAATCATGAAACGGCTTTAGCCATTCAAACTTAGAACATAATAAAAAAGGGAAGCCGAAACTTCCCTTTTCAATTATTCTTGTGATTCAATTACTTGCAAGAGCATTTGCAGTTCTTGATTGCAGCCTGTGCAGCAGCAAGACGTGCAACTGGAACTCTGAATGGTGAGCATGATACGTAGGTCATACCAGCCTTGTAGAAGAATTCAACAGATGCAGGGTCTCCACCATGTTCGCCACAAACACCAACTTTCAGCTTTTCGCGAGTTGAACGACCGCGTTCAACGCCGAGCTTTACAAGTTGACCAACACCTTCCTGATCCAATGTGTTGAACGGGTCGGCTGGTATAATCTTGTTGTCAACGTAGGTGTGAACTATTTCGTTAACATCGTCACGCGAGAAACCGAGAGTCATCTGGGTGAGGTCGTTGGTACCGAATGAGAAGAATTCAGCAACTTCTGCAATCTGGTCAGCAACCAAGGTAGCACGCGGAATTTCAATCATTGTTCCGTACATGTAGTTGATTGTTACACCCATCTTCTTTTCTACTTCAGCCTTAACTCTGTTGGCGATTTCCTTCTGGTGCTTCAATTCCTTAACATTGATTGTCAATGGAACCATGATTTCCAGATGCGGGTCGAAACCTTCCTTCATAAGTTCTGCAGTTGCTTCGAACAAAGCGCGGAACTGAGTTTCGGTGATTTCGGGGTAAACGATGCCAAGACGGACACCACGGAGACCCATCATCGGGTTAACTTCGTGCAATGCTTCGATACGGCTCTTGAGTTCTGCCAAATCCATACCACGTTCCTTAGCAACTTCGCGCTGCTTTTCTTCGGTATGAGGAACGAATTCGTGCAGAGGCGG
>CAJOEG010000270.1:4811-6082 GCA_905233405.1 uncultured Bacteroidales bacterium
CTTGCCATTCATAACCTTCAATGTGCCCTTTGCAGCTTCCTTGATGTAAGGTTCGAGTTCGTTGAGAGCAGCAACGCGTTCTGCAGTTGTGTTCGAAAGAATCATGTTGCGGAGCTTTTCCAACGGCTTTTCGCTGTTCTTTCCGTAGAACATGTGCTCGATACGGAACAGACCGATACCTTCTGCGCCGAAGTTGATAGCGTTCTGTGCATCTTCTGGATTGTCGGCATTGGTGCGAACACCCATAGTTCTGTATTTGTCAACGAGCTTCATGAATTCCTGGAAGAGAGGATTTTCGGTAGCGTCAATCATCTTTACTTCTTCGGCGTAAACCCAACCCTTCGAACCGTTGAGGCTCAAGGTGTCACCTTCCTTGAAAGTCTTGTCGCCAATGTGAACTTCGCCCTTCTTGAAGTCTATCTTAACATCTTCGCAACCTACGATGCAGCACTTACCCCAGCCACGTGCAACGAGTGCAGCGTGTGAAGTCATACCACCGCGAGCGGTAAGGATACCGTCGGCAGCACGCATACCTTCAACATCTTCAGGGTTGGTTTCTTCTCTTACGAGGATATTCTTAACTTTTGCCTTGTTGTACTGCATAGCCTTTTCGCTTGTGAGGGCAACCTTTCCAACTGCTATAACTGCTGCGTCATCTCTGAACCATCCTACAATATCAGGAGCAAATACAAATGCCAGAACCCCCAGAACCGTAAGGAATATGGTTCCCCATCTTACGCAGAAAAAATAACCTTCCTTCACTCTGTTTTTTAAACCCGCTCCATAATTGAATGAACATACGGGCTGGTAACCCTGTCCGAATCCAATCAGTGCTGAGATCATCATCATCATAACTCTGGTGACTATGGACATTCCTGCTATTGCAGCATCTCCTCCGTACATTCCTGCGAAATTGTTAAGAAGAAGTGTTGATACTGCAGCTAGCCCCTGCCTGAAAAGTGAAGGTGCTCCTCCATTGATTATTTCTGTCAGGAACTTCATATTGATATGAACATTTTTTATATGTAGTCGTATATTTTCACCCTTACGACTTCCTATGATAAGGACTATAAAGCTTACTATCTGACCACTGACTGTGGCAATTGCGGCACCCTTTACACCCATTCCCAGCTTCAGAATAAGAACAAGGCCTTTGCCCTCCTAAAGACCAAGCTTTATGACCTCGAGATGCAGCGGAGGCAGCGGGAGGCCTCGGCGGAGCGTTTGTCCCAGATCGGGACGGGGGATCGTTCGGAGAAGATTCGTACCTA
>CAJOEG010000271.1 GCA_905233405.1 uncultured Bacteroidales bacterium
CGCTATGTCAACTCCGCTTACAAAGATAGCAAATGTGGCTTGACTTTTTTAATTTTTATCTACTGGCATAAAAATCAGATTTTTTATGTAAGTTTGCAACTCAAATGAATTTAGAATGGAAAAGAATTATTCCCAGTCATTGATAGATACTTGGCAGTACAGCAGGGAAGAGGCTGTAAGGCTTGGCAGCAGTATGTTGAATCCGGAACATCTGCTACTAGGTATTATACGCAACTCAGATTGCGAAGCTGCATTGAAACTCAAGGAACTGAATATCAATCTCTCTGAACTCAAATCGGTAGTAGAGAACAATTATAGATCGGCACAGATTGCATTTGTGAATCCCGATGATGTCGTTGACAGCAAGCCAATTTCCCGAATACGTCTTTTTATGCATTCGGAAGCCATTTCGCTTGGTAATGATGAGATTAACACCAACCATCTGATGCTGGCAATACTGAAAGTTCCCAGCAATCTGCTTATGTTGCTCGGAAAATTCAACATTGAATATGACCTGTACCGAATGACTTTGGAACTTGGTTCGTGGGATGTTGTTAATAATGACGCCGATGACGAACAATCTGACAATGATGATTTTGACCCCTTGTTCGACGACAGGGAATTTGCTGTCGGCGAACAGCGCAGGCAGAGACGTATAGGAAAGTCGCAAACACCTATGCTCGACCAGTTTGGTGTTGACTTGACCGCTGCGGCAAAAGAAGATAAACTCGACCCCGTATATGGTCGTGAAACTGAGATACTTTCGCGTCGCAGGAAGAACAATCCTGTGCTTATCGGCGAACCTGGCGTAGGAAAGTCGGCTATCATAGAGGCGTTGGCTTCAAAGATTGTAAAGAAGGAGGTTTCGCACGTACTTTTCGACAAGAGGCTTATTATGCTGAATATGACATCGATGGTTGCAGGTACGATGTACCGCGGTCAGTTTGAGGAACGTATGACCGACCTTATTGACGAACTTAAAGCATCACCTGATGTAATCTTGTTTATCGACGAGATTCACACCATAGTAGGTGCTGGCGATTCGTCGGGCAATTTCGATGCGGCAAACATTTTGAAGCCCGCGCTTGCCCGTGGTGAAATACAGTGCATTGGCTCTACCACCCTTGACGAGTACCGCAAGATAGAACACGATGGCGCATTGGAACGTCGTTTCCAGAAAGTTATCGTAGAATCGCCGTCGCTTGAGGACACTATACATATACTGCAAAAGGTAAAAGGCAAGTACGAAGACCATCACAAGGTTGTCTATTCCGACAAGGCTATCGAAGCGTGCGTAAGGCTTACCGACAGGTATATAAGCGACCGCGCTCAGCCTGACAAGGCCATTGATGCCCTTGACGAAGCCGGAGCCAGAATGCACTCGTTCAAGGTGTCGGTGCCGAACAAAATTTTGGAAATTGAAGCCGAACTCCAGAAAATCAAGGAGAAAAAGATGCAGGCCGTTAAGGACCAGCATTTTGAGGAGGCTGCAACATACAGGGACAAGGAACGCGAACAGGAAACTGCCATTGTTCAGTACAAAAAGCAGTGGATGAACGCAATGAACGACGACAAGAAACTGATTACAGAAGAGGATGTCGCTGAGGTGGTTGCAATGATTTCTGGTGTTCCGGTGAAGCGTGTCGCCCAGTCGGAAGGCACTCGTCTGCTTGAGATGAACAAGGCTCTTGCTGGAAAAATCATCGGTCAGGACGAGGCTATTAGCAAGGTTGTCAGTGCAATACACCGTAATAGGGCTGGTTTGAAAGACCCGAACAAGCCTATCGGTACGTTTATTTTCCTTGGTCCAACTGGCGTTGGAAAGACTCAACTTGCAAAGATTCTTGCCAACTATCTGTTTGATACTGACGATGCTCTGATTCGCATTGATATGAGCGAATATATGGAGAAGTTCTCGGTGTCGAGACTTGTGGGAGCGCCTCCGGGATATGTGGGCTACGAGGAAGGCGGTCAGCTTACCGAACGTGTAAGAAGAAAACCATACTCGGTAGTGCTGCTTGATGAAATTGAGAAAGCGCATCCCGATGTGTTCAACATTCTGCTCCAAATTCTTGACGAAGGTCGCCTTACCGACAGTTCAGGCAGGAAGATTGACTTCAAGAATACAATTCTCATAATGACGTCCAACA
>CAJOEG010000272.1 GCA_905233405.1 uncultured Bacteroidales bacterium
CCGCAACGCGAGCATGCGCTCAGTTCGTACATCGTATAGCCGGTCTTCTCATCGCCCTCGGTGACACCCATTCTGCGGAAGAAAATAAGGAACACCTCGGTAAAAATGTGCATATAGCGCGAGAATGGCAGCGACACGAAGAACACAGCCAGACAGATGGAGTACATTGTCCAGAGAGCCATTTCGACATATTCATGATAAATAGGTGCAAACAGATTGCCTAAAGCCTGCGTCATAAATCCACCGTTGCCGTAATATGCAGCCGTATAACTTTCAGCCAGCAGTCGCAATGGGAAAATGAACCACAGCGAGAACTTTGCAAAGCGGTCGAACAGCACATGCTTGGTGACCCTGCGCATACCCACAATCTTGGAGTAAACCATCTTGATTACGGCAAGCATAACGCCAGACAGCACAATAAGAAGCAATGCATCCATAATGTTTGCAAAGACAATGCTTGTAGTTGTCGGATGTTCGTGTACGAAGAACCTGTAGAATATTGCCACCCAAAACGGCTTTGAACCATGTATGCAAACTTCGGCCTCGATTGCTCCTACCAATATGAGCAGAAACCATCCGAAAGCAATACTGCTGTGCATATAGCCCAAGACAAGATTGCGTCTAAAAACCTTGCGATGGAACAGACATTCCAAAATTGCCTCCCATATTGCAGGAAGGAATTTCAACGAAAGGATGTTTTTCTTTACCTTTGAACGCTGTACCCTGTCGAAACTCATGTACCACCTTATGTACTTGAAAACACATATTCCAAGCAGAACAAAGGTGCCGAGAACGAACGGAAGTACAAACGGACTGAAATATTTCATCTTTACTTATTCTTTTTCGTTAATATTCTCCGCATGTTTACAATCGAATTCCTAAGATTGACCTCACGCGGACATACCAATGTACACTTTCCGCAAAGCATGCATTTGTCAAGTTCTTTTGCAAGTCCATCGTACTGACCTTGCATAAGCTTAGTTTTTATCTTGCGGATGTTAAAGTCGGAAAACTGCTGGGCAGAACAAGTTGCGGTACAAGCTCCACAATTTATACATACCATAAAGGTAGGTACGGCTTCGCGCAGTTCGTTCAGGCAACTAAAGTCAATCTGGTCCAAATCGATTGACCTTGTCTGCGATATTGAAAAGCCAAACTGTCTCATTTCTCCTCCTTTAATGTTTTCAACAAGTCCATACCGCCGGTAACCTCGAAAATCTTCCTTACTTCCTGAAGATTTTCCTCGCGGATCTTACGCAATGCTCCAGGTCCATCGCCATGATAGTTGGCTCCGAGCTTCGGGGCTACGGCTTCTATATTGTTCACATACCATTCCCAGATAGGCCCCTGCTCCTGATGAAGTTCGGGCTTAACCTTATCGGGGTGAACACAATATCCGATTTCGAGGATATTGTTTCCAACGGTCTCTGCCAGACGCTTCTCCTGCTCGGCAATGCGCTCGTCCATATAGCCAAGCTTGATGGCCACCTGTCTGGCGCGGACAGCGCGTCTTGCACGACAGGCACTGACCGCAATACCAAATCATATCGGAACGAAGCAAAGCTTCAATCTCGTTTTCGTCCTTGCGCTGCACAATATCGCAGATACGGCGCGGGTCGTACTGGTAGAACTCGGCAGCAGGACATATTGCCGTGCATATTCCGCAGTTCATGCAAGCCTTGAGCGCATCCTCGAAACGAGTATCCTGCATCAGCAGGTCATATAAGTTTCCCATTTATAACGTTTTTCTTGTTAACGAATCAAAATTTATTATTCCACAATGGTTTTGGATGGACGAATACGGTCAACAATTACATTTTCGCCTTCAATATGGAAAATATACACCCATCGGCGATTATGGCTTACCATACGCCTCGCCTTGGGATGATACTGCCGTATTGTAACCATAGTACTAGGATTGTATAAATCTGCAAGAATGCCCAAAGACTGCACTTCTGCAATCATTGTGTCAAGATATTTACGAGCCCCTTCAACACTCATCACAGTAAGTAGAAAGTCCGAAAGACTCTCAACATCCAATCTTGCCAGATTGGAAATTTTAACCCTGTAGTTTTTCATATTTCTCAAGGTAACGACTCCATACAATATCGAAATATTCTTCCACCGACATCAGTTCGCTTTCAGGCGTCTTTGCAACTTCGCAAGTTTGCTTTGTCTTCTTAACTTTCGAAACTCCTACAGCGTCTTTATCTATGTATGCAACCGTTTTCATAAATCCAAGATTTATTAAATGCAAATGTACTACAATTTGTCTTACTGGCAAAATACTTTTTTCATTTTGACCATTAACTCTTTAATTGTCAATCCAATTTTACCTTAAACATACCCATAACCTTGAACAAGAACCTTGGCAAGGGCTTTTCGCGGTCGCGGGTAAGCATATTTATGTTCCATCCCAGTTTTTTCATTACTGGAATCTTGTGAGTTTCAACAAATTCTATCAAAGTTCCGTCGGGGTCTTCGATGTAGGTGAAATGTCCGCTTGCTTCGCCCATATCGAAACGCTCGTTGTTGGGACAGCTGTCAACCGTAAACGGGAAGCCCTTCGATTCGCAGAACTTACGAAGTTCCTGCATATTGGTAATGTCGAAGCATATCTGGATGAATCCCGGGTCTCCCCAGTAGCGTCCTTCGAAAATCTTGCGCGGCTGACGCTCCAATGCAACAACAAGCTCAATGCTGCTGCTACCCATAAGTTCAGCAAAAGCACCCTTTGGCTTG
>CAJOEG010000273.1 GCA_905233405.1 uncultured Bacteroidales bacterium
CCACAATCAAGTTCAGGTGCTGGTATGCGTGAGCGGTCGCGGATGGTACCAGGAATGGGGAAAGCCAGCCGTCGAGCTGAAACCCGGCGTGGTAATTGAAATTCCCGAAGGCGTAAAGCATTGGCACGGAGCTTCCAAGGACAGTTGGATGCAACACCTTACATATCATAAGGATGTGAAGGAAAATGCCAGCAATGAGTGGTTGGAACCTGTCACCGATGAGCAATATGAACAGCTATAATCATTAACTAATATTGTCAATTGCCATTTTGATGTTTTTTCGTATTTTTGAACCCTAAACATAAACATATAGCTCAATGAAGAAAATAGTACTACTCGCATTTGCTACCATTTTGATGATGGTAAGCTGCACTAACCGACAGAAAACACCGCAGTTTAAGGAAAATCCCGATATGGAATACCGCACATTGGGAAGCACAGGACTGCGCGTTGGCGTGATTGGACTTGGATGCGGAGGTTTCGATGAAATTGACTCCACCGCTTCGCGCGAACTCGTCACATACGCGCTTGACCACGGCATGAACTACATGGACCTTTACGACGCCAATCCAAAGGTGCGTAGCAACATAGGCTACGGACTGGGCGACCGCCGTGCTGAAATGATTATACAAGGTCACATTGGTTGCTGGTGGAACGGCGACAGCTACGAGCGCACCCGCGATGTGGAAAAATGCAAAATCGGTTTCGAAGACCTGTTGGAACGACTGCACACCGATTACATTGATGTCGGTATGATTCACATCGTTGACAAGATGGAAGAATGGCAGGAGATACAGGGAAGCCCCTATCTGCAATATGTGCAAGACCTGAAGGCGCAGGGAAAAATCAAGCACATAGGTCTAAGCAGCCACAATGCCGAAGTTGCACTTGCCATCGCAAAGAGCGGACTGGTAGAGGTTATCATGTTCAGTCTCAACCCGGCATTCGACCGTGTACTGTCGGACAAGAATCCTTGGGATTCAAAGACTTTCGATGAGATGCTGCCCGGAATTGACCCAGTCCGCGTTGAATTGTACGACTACTGCGCCCAGCACGACATTGCCATCACGGTTATGAAAACCTTCGGCGGAGGAGACCGTCTGCTCGATGCCGAGAAATCGCCACTGAAGATTGCGCTTACCCGCGACCAGTGTTTTGCGTATGTGCTGGCAAAACCTTGCGTAAAAGTGGCTCTTTGCAGTATCGACAGCGCCAGCAAGGTTGACGAATACCTGCACTACCTTAAGGCTACCGACGAGGAAAAGGACTACAATTCGGCATTAAGCAAGCAAACAGCACAAAACGATATGGACAAAGGTGCATGCACCTATTGCGTGCCGGCATTCCGATTGCAAAGGTAAACGAGCTGCTCGACAAGGCCGAAAAAGAAGGACTTACATCAGAATTGAAGGCAAAATACGATTCCCTGCCACACCATGCAGGCGAATGCACGCATTGCGGTGCTTGCCTAAGCCGTTGTCCGTTCGGAGTTGACATTCCAACGCAGATGGACAGAGCAAAGGAAGTGTTCGGAAAATGAAAGTTATGGTCAACATATTAGCTTTTGCCATGCTATTTTTCGCTTCGTGTACGAAAGAAGAACCTTATATGCCAACGCCAGCATCTGTAAAGACAATGCAACTTTCGATTGGCAACAAGATTTTCACTGCCACACTCGAAGACAACAGTAGTGCAGAAAGTTTTTACGCACTATTGCCGACTACTTTGGAAATGAACGAGCTAAACGGGAACGAAAAATACAATTACCTCGAAACCACCCTGCCCGTCAACAGCATCCGTCCTGAAACCATCAACGCTGGCGACATTATGCTTTACGGAGACAACTGCATAGTGGTGTTCTACGAAACTTTCAAGTCGTCGTACAGTTATTCGCCAATCGGACATATAAATGATATCCAACAACTTAAAGAAGCACTTGGCACAGGAAACATAACAATTAAATTCAGCAAGCAATGAACGACAACCCCACAGGAAAAGACTATGTCGGCAGCGACGACCTCTATGCCGATGTGCAACGGACAATGAAACTGTGTGCCGAAATGAATACCGGCTATCACAACGAAGCGGAAGTCAGAGACTACTTGCGACAGATAACCGGCAGCAACATCGACGATACCGTACGCGTGTTTC